>JBFXGQ010000479.1:0-4159 GCA_050177915.1 Pseudodonghicola sp.
CACACCGTCCCCGAGGGCGCGGTGAGCCGCAGCCGCGGCATCGTCGCGGGCAGCTCCAGCCCCTGCACCTTATGCGACCAGCCGAAGGTATTGACGCCCAGCACCACGATATTGCCGATGCGGTCCGCCTCCTGCCTGCGGGCACCCAGCAGGTCGAAAACCTCATGGCCATGTGCCCAGGTCTCCATCTGCCGCGCGGTGATCGAGGAGCGGGCGGACATGTCGGGCCCGGCCCATTGCAGCCGCAGCCTGGGGTCGACATCGACCCAGCGGCGGGCCATGTCGCGATATTGCGCCTGCCAGAGATCGAACAGCGCCCGGCCCCGCTCGGGGATGGCGGCGTTTTCCACCGGACGCATGCCGCCCTTCATCATCCCCGCCACCGCCGCGCCGATGAAGGCGGGAAAGCTGTCGGGATCGGTCAACGACAGATCGGCGGCGCGGTTCCAGAAGTGCAGATGCACGATCACATCGTCGATCGTCCAGCCCTTGAACTGGGTCGGCCGCGCCCAGTCGGGGTCCGGCAAATCCTTCAGCACCTGCGCCAAGGCCTCGCTCTCGGCCAGAAAATCCGCAACCTGCTGCATGCTCATCCCTCCAGCGTCGCCATCAGCCGCTCGGCCGCGGCGAGGTAATCTTCCTTGAACGCCTGGACCACGGCGCCGGCGGACATCGCCTGGGTCATCAGCCCGACGCCCTGCCCCACCCAATAGGTCGCCAGCTCGGCTGCGCCAGCATGGCCACTCTCGGCCAGCTTCGCCACCCGGTCCAGCGCCGGCTCGGTCAGCAGCGACTGCAGCGGCATCGGCAGCGGCGTCGGCCCGGCGCTCTCCCAGACCTCGGTCCAGGCGGATTTGAGCTGGCGCGAGGTCTTGCCGGTGCGCGAGCGGCTGCGCACCGTGTCGGTCGAGCTGGCCGCCAGCATCTTGTCCTTGATCACCTGCGCCGGCTCCGCCTCGGCGGTGGTCAGCCAGACCGAACCGCACCAGGCGCCGGCCGCCCCCATGGCGACGGCGGCGGCCATCTGCGCGCCCGTCACGATGCCGCCGGCGGCCAGCACCGGCGTGTCGCCGGCGACCGCGACCACCTCGGGCACCAGCACCATGGTCGAGACCTCGCCGCAATGGCCGCCGGCCTCGCCGCCGGCGGCGACCAGGATGTCGACCCCGGCGGCGATCTGCGCCTGCGCGTGCTTTCTGGTGCCGACCAGCGCCGCCACCGGCACCCCCGCGTCGCGGGCGCGCTGCATCATCACCGGCGGCGGCGTGCCCAGCGCATTGGCGATCAGCGCGATCGGGTGGGCGAACGCCACATCCAGCATCCGCTCGGCCCCGGTCTCGTTGAGATTGTTGACGAAGTCGACCGAAGCCGCCCGCGCCGCGTCGAGACCGGCGGGATCGATGCCGCGGGCGGTGAGCGTGGCGGCGACGAAGTCGCGATGCTCGGCCGGCAGCGCCGCCAGCGCCTGTTCCGGACCCGGCGCCCGGCCGGCGCCCTGCAGGCTGTTCGGCACGATCAGATCGACGCCATAGGGCTTGCCGCCGCAATGGGCGTCGATCCAGTCCAGCTCGCGGTCCAGCTCCTCCGGCGTGTAGGTCGCGGCGCCGAAGACCCCCATGCCGCCGGCGCGGCTGACCGCGGCGACCACGTCGCGGCAATGGCTGAAGGCGAACAGCGGGAAGTCGATCCCGAGCTTGCGGCACAGGGCGGTTGTCATGCGGCGGCCTCCTCTTCCGGCGCGATCTCGATCATCACGTCGCCGCCGGTCAGCTGCTGACCGGGGCGGACATGCACGGCGGTGACGGTGCCGGCGGCGGCGGCGGTGATCTGGTGCTGCATCTTCATCGCCTCCAGCACCGCCAGCGTGTCGCCGCGCGCCACCCGGGCGCCGGCCTCGGTCAGCACCGACAGCACCTGCCCCGGCATCGGCGCGGTGATGCGGCCGCCGGCGGCCTCCTCGGCGCCGCTCTGCCCGGCGCGCAGCCGGCGCAGGCTCAGCCGGCGGGCGCCGAGGCCCAGGTACAGCAGATCGCCGGCACCGGCAAAGCGCGCCACAAGGCGGCGGCCGTCGACCCGGGCGCGCAGCCTGCTGTCGCCGATCTCCTCGACCCGAACGTCAAGCTCGGCCGCGCCGACCCGCACCCGCCAGCCGTCGGGCAAGGCGGCGACGCGGCAGGCCAGCGTCTCGCCGCCGGCCTCGAGCGTCAGCGCGCGCGGCAGCAGCGCGGCGCTGGACCAGCCGATCTGGTCGGCGGCGACATGGCCGGCCCGCGCCAGCGCCGCGGCGCGGTCGCGTTCCATCAGCAGGGCAGCGGCCAGCGCGACCTCGGCAGGTGCCGGCGCGGTGGCGGGAAAGCCTTCAGGATAGCAATCGTCCAGAAAGGCGGTGGTCGCCTCGCCCTGGGCGAAGATCTCCTGCCGCAGCACATCGGCGAGAAAGGCGCTGTTGGTCACCGTGCCCAGCAGCACGGTCTCCTCCACCGCGCGGATCAGCCGCGCGCGGGCCTCCTCGCGGCTGGCGCCATGGGCCACGATCTTGGCCAGCATCGGGTCGTAGAAGGGCGAGATCTCAAGCCCCTGGGCGATGCCGGCATCGACCCGCACCCCGGCGCCCTCGGCGGCGGACCACAGCGCCACCGGCCCGGTGGCGGGCAGATAGTCACGCGCCGGGTCCTCGGCATAGAGCCGGACCTCGATGGCGTGACCGTCGAGCCGCACATCGCGCTGCGTCAGCGGCAGCCGTTCGCCGCGCGCCACCGCGATCTGCAGCGCCACCAGATCGAGGCCGGTGATCATCTCGGTCACCGGATGCTCGACCTGCAGCCGGGTGTTCATCTCGAGGAAATAGAACTCGCCCCGCTCGTCCAGCAGGAATTCCACCGTGCCGGCGCCGCGATAATCGACCGCGCGGGCGGCGGCGACGGCGGCGGCGCCCATCTCGGCCCGCAACTCGGGGCTCAGCGCCGGGCTCGGCGCCTCCTCGACCACCTTCTGGTGGCGGCGCTGCACCGAACAGTCACGCTCGCCCAAATGGATGCAGGTGCCATGGGCGTCGGCGAAGACCTGAATCTCCACATGCCGCGGCCGCAGGATGGCGCGCTCCAGGATCAGGTCGCCCGAGCCGAAGGCATTCTCCGCCTCCGACCGCGCACGCGCCAGCGCCTCGGGCAGCTGGGCGGGCTCGCGCACCAGCCGCATGCCGCGGCCGCCACCGCCGGCGGCGGCCTTGACCATCAGCGGGAAACCGACCCCGGCGGCAGCCGCGATCAGTGCTGCGTCGGACTGGTCCGCGCGCTCGTAGCCCGGCACGCAGGGCACTTCGGCGGCGTTCATCTGCCGCTTGGCGCCGGCCTTGTTGCCCTTCGCCTCTATCGCCGCCGGCGACGGGCCGTTGAAGACCAGCCCCGCCGCGGCCACCTGCCGGGCGAAATCGGCGTTCTCGGACAGGAAGCCATAGCCCGGATGGATGGCGCCGGCGCCGGTATCGCGCGCCGCCTGCAGGATCTTGGCCGGATCGAGGTAACTGTCGCCGACCGGCCCGGCGCCGATCTCGATGGCTTCGTCGGCCAGCCGGACATGCGGCGCGCCGGCATCGGCCCGGGAATAGACCGCGACCGTGCGCAGCCCCATGGCGCGGGCGGTGCGGATCACCCGCGCGGCGATTTCGCCGCGATTGGCGATCAGGATGGTGTCAAAGCTCATGCGCCTACTCCCTGGCCCAGACCGGTTTGCGGTTTTCGAAGAACGAGGCGATGCCGTCGCGCGCCTCGTCCGACAGCATGCGGCCGGCGAAACTCTCTGCCGCAGTCTGGCGGCGCTCCTCCGGGCTCTGCTGCGGCAACACCGCAAGCTGCGCCTTGATCGCGGCCACCGCGCCGGGGGCGGCGGGGCGCAGCTCTGCATGCACCAGTTGCAGCGCCTCGAGCACCCCGTCGGCGCCATGGGCCACCTCGTCCACCAACCCCAGCGCGCGGGCGCGGTCGGTGTCCAGCGTGGCGCCGGTCATCATCAGCCGCCGCGCCGTGACCATGCCCAGCCGCGCCACAAGATAGGGTGCGATCTGTGCCGGCGTCAGCCCGATCCGGGTTTCCGAGAGGGCAAAGCGCGCGCCGGCCTCGGCGATCACCAGATCGCCGGTGCAGGCCAGCCCCAGCCCGCC
>JBFXGQ010000480.1:0-4158 GCA_050177915.1 Pseudodonghicola sp.
GCCCGACCTGCCGCCCGACCCGCGGTTCCGCCGCGCCCCGGTGCTGACCCCGGAGGTCGTCGCCATCGTCTCGCCCGACAATCCGATGGCCGGGCGCACGACGGTGACCCTGGCCGAGCTGGCGGCGAACCCGCTGGTGTTCCGCTCGCCCGGCTCCTCGACCCAGAAGCTGGTGGACCGCGGCTTCCGGCATGCCGGGCTCAGCCCCGAGCCGCGGCTGATCGCCGACACCCGCGACGCGGTCTACGAGGCGGTGGCGCTGGGGATCGGGGTGGGCTTCATGTGGCGCTATGGCACCTATCGGTCGGACGTGGTGCGGCGGCTGACGGTGCCCGAGTTCCGCTCCACCGTCGACGAGGTGGTCTTCGCGCTTTCCGACGAGAGCAACGGGCTGGTCGATCTGTTCTTCAACGTCGCCGCCCAGTTCCGGCCGGAGCAGATGACCACCGGATAGCCGCAGGCGGGTCGGCGCCGGACCGGTCGCGCCCGAACAGCGCCGAAGGCGCCGGGCGAGCGCCTGCCCGTCCCGGCGGGCTGGCGCTTTGGCAGTCGCGCGCGCCGGTCACAGCGAAGATGTACTTGGCCGCCATAAAGCGCGCCGCTCAGCCGTTGCGGCGCCATCCCACGGGCAGGCGCCCACCCGACGCGTGTTGCCCGATCCGCCCCTTGCAGCGGCACGACCCGATGCAGTGAGCCACCGCCCCCCCCTCCCCCGCCGCAGCCTCAGCCCTGCGCCACCGCCTCGGCACCGGTCACCACCTCGATCATGTCGGTGGTGGTCTTCTCCTGTCGCGCGGCGCGCTCGTCGCGGCGCAGCACCTCCAGCTTGCGGGCGATATTGTGCGAGGCCGCGTCCATCGTCGTCAGCCGCGCGCCGTTCTCGCTGGCCAGGCTCTCCATGATGCCATGGGCGATCTTGGCATAGAGGTATTCCGCCGCCAGGCTGTCCAGCAACCGGTCGGGCGGCAGGTGGTGCAGCGGCGGCATCGACGGCGGCGCCCCCACGCTGGCCTCGGTCGCAGGACCGATCGGCAGCACCTGTTCCACCAGCACCTCGAAGGCGCCGGCCGGGCGGGGTCCGGCGAACAGCAGCCGGGCCGAGGCGACCCGCGACAGCCGCGCCGCGATCCGCCGCGCCAGCGCCGCGACCCCGTCGACATGGGTGCTCATCGAAAACGCGAGATCGGCGGCCAGCGCATGTTCCTGCGCGGTGACCTGGCCGCGGCGGCCCACCACGATCAGCGTCTCGCCCGGCTGCCGTTCGGCCGCCGCGCGGTCGATCAGCCGGGTGTTGAAGCCGCCGACGAAGCCGTTTTCCGAGGTCAGCACCAGCAGGATCCGCTCGCCGCCCGGCTCCGGCCCGGCCCGGTCCGCCGCCAGCGGCGCGATCTCGGAGATCGCCCGCTCGACGATAGCGCAATAGGCGCGGGTGCCGGCGAAGGCCGCCTGCGCCTCGCGCGAACGCGAGGCCGCCATCGAACGCAGCGCGCCCACCAGTTCGTCGAGATCCTCCAGACTGTCCAGCCGGGCCTGGATCCGCGACAGCTCCTCCACTCAGCCGCCCTCCCCCGCAGGAACCTCCGATGCGGGGGGCATCACCTCGGCCAGACAGAGGTCGATCAGCTCGTTCAGCGCGGCGCGGGCGTCGGCCGACAGCTGGCCGCTCTCGTCGATCTCGGCGGCGGCGCGGGGGCGTTCCTGCGGCAGCCGCGCCGCGATCGCCACGCGCAGCTTCGGCATATCGGCCAGCGGCACCGCGTCCAGCTTGCCCTCGGCCACCGCCAGCAGCAGCGTCACCTGCAGCGACAGCGGCAGCGGCGAAAACTCGTTCTGCCCCAGGATTGACCGCAACCGGCGGCCATGGTCGATCTTCTTCTTGGTACGCTCGTCAACCATGGCGCCGAAGCGGGTGAAGACCTCCAGCTCAAGGAACTGCGCGTAATCGAGCTTCAGCGAATCCGCCAAGGACTTGATCGCCTTGGCCTGGGTCGCGCCGCCCACCCGCGACACGCTCATGCCGACGTTCACCGCCGGCTTCTGCCCCTCGTAGAACAGCTTGGGCTCCAGATAGATCTGCCCGTCGGTGATCGAGATCAGGTTGGTCGGGATATAGGCGGTCAGGTTGCCCGCCAGCGTCTCGGCCACCGGCAGCGCGGTGAGCGAACCGCTGCCGTTCGCCGGCGACAGCTTGGCCGCGCGCTCCAGCAGCCGGGCATGCAGGTAGAAGACATCGCCCGGATAGGCCTCGCGCCCGGGCGGCTTGTGCAACAGCAGCGACAGTTGACGATAGACGATGGCGTGCTTGCTCAGATCGTCGAGGATCAGCAGCGCATGTTGACCCTTGTCGCGGAAATATTCGGCGATGGAGCAGGCCGCATAGGGCGTGATCCACTGCGCCCCCGGCGCCGCATCGGCGGAACCGACGACGAAGACGCAGCGGTCCATCGCGCCATGCGCCTTCACCGCCTCGATCACCCGGTTGACGGTCGAGGCCTTCTGGCCGATGGCGGCATAGACGCAGATCACGTCGCTGTGGCGCTGGTTGATGATGGTGTCGATCGCCACCGTGGTCTTGCCGGTCTTGCGGTCGCCGACGATCAGCTGGCGCTGGCCGCGGCCCAGCGGGATCATCGCGTCGATCACGGTGATACCGGTCAGCAGCGGTTCGGTCACCAGATCGCGGTCGACGATGCCCGGCGCCGGGCGTTCGATCGGGTCGAGCCGTTCGGGTTTGATCGCCGGACCGCCGTCCAGCGGCTCGCCGATGCCCGAGACCACCCGCCCCAGCAGCGCCTCGCCCACCGGCACCCGGGCCACCGCACCGGTGCCGGTGACCTTGCCGCCGGCGGCGATCCCGGTGCCGCCCGACAGCAGCACGCAGCCATGGGTGGTCTCGCTGACCATCATCGCCAGCCCCAGCGTGCCGTCCTCGAACCGCACCAGCTCGTCCAGCCGGGTATGCGGCAGGCCCGAGATGGTGGCGACGCCGTCGCCCACCGCCTCGACCCGGCCGGTGCGCTCCAGCCCCGGCGCCGCCTCGGTCGCGTCCAGCCGGCCGCGGGCGGCCTTGAGCCAGTCTTCGGCCTCGTCCCTCAGCGTCATCAGCTACCCTTTCAGTTCCTTGACCGCCTCGCGCAGCCGCGCGGCGACCGAAAAGCTCAGATCCGCATGGGGAAAGCGCAGCTCGGCGCCGCCGATCAGCGTCGGATCGGGCGCGAAGGCGATGGCGAACCCGTCGCCGAAGCGGTCGCGCAACAGGGCGGTCCAGCCCTGCTGCGCGGTCTCCGGCAGCGCCGCGGCGCTGGCCACGGTGACGACGGCGCCCGCCGCGCCCAGATCGGCGCGCAGCTCGTCCAGATCGGCGGTGGCCAGCGCCTCCAGATGCGCCCCGGCCCGGGCCAGCGCGGCGCCGGGGGTCAGGATGTCGGGCGCGCCCAGCGCCTTCTGCGTCATCCGGGTCGCCAGTTCGCCGATCTCGCCGCGCAGCTGGTCGACCGCCTGCGCCCGCTCCGCCCCGATCTGGGCGCGGGCCTGGGTCAGCAGCGCCTCGGCCTCGTCGCGGGCCTTCTTCAGCAGCGCGTCGCGCTCGGCCGCCATCTGCGCGTGCAGCGCGGTCTCTTCCTGGCGTTTCTGCTCGGCGATGCCGGCGATCCGGGCCTGGTAGTCGGTCTGGATCGCCTTGGCCGCATCCTCCTTGGCCTGCGCCGCCGCGGCCGCCTTGCGGTCGGCCTCCTCGCGCTCCTCGATCACCCGGCGGATCGGACGGAACAGCAGTCGGCTGAGCAGCCAGACCACCACCAGGAAGTTGACCACCTGAAACGCCAGTGTCCACCAGTCGATCTGCATCGGCTCAGCTGACGAAAGGGTTGGCGTAGAGCAGCAGCAGCGCGATCACCAGACAGTAGATCGCCATTGTCTCGATCATCGCCAGCCCGACGAAGAGCGTCCGCGACACCGTGCCCGAGGCCTCGGGCTGCCGCGCGATCGCCTCCATCGCGGCGGCCACCGCTCGCCCCTCGCCCAGCGCCGGCCCGATCGCGCCCACGGCGACGGCAAAGGCCGCGCCCAGCACACTGACGACTTCTACGATATGGTCCATGGCACGTCCTTTCTCACGTCCCTCACGCCTCCGCGGCCCCGACCGCGGCGGCGATGTAG
>JBFXGQ010000481.1:0-4142 GCA_050177915.1 Pseudodonghicola sp.
TCACCACCTCGTCGAAGCCGGTCAGATCGTCGGCCGAAACCGCGCGCCCCAACTCCACGGTGATGCCGGAGGCGGCGAGCATGGTTTTGTACCAGTCGACCAACCCCCAGAATTCTTCCTTGCCGGGCACCTGCTTGGCCATGTTGAGCTGGCCGCCGATCTCTTCCGCCTTGTCGAAGAGGGTGACCTTGTGACCCCGTTCCGCCGCCGCCAGCGCGGCCGAGAGGCCAGCGGGGCCGGCGCCGACCACGGCCACGGTATTCGGCGTGGCGGTCTTTTCCAGCACCAGCTCGGTCTCGTGACAGGCGCGGGGGTTGACCAGGCAGGAGGTCAGCTTGCCGCCGAAGGTATGGTCCAGACAGGCCTGGTTGCAGGCGATGCAAGGGGCGATGGTCGCCGCCGCGCCGGCCGCCGCCTTGGCGACGAAATGCGAATCCGCCAGCATCGGGCGCGCCATCGACACCATGTCGGCGCAGCCCTCGGCCAGGACCTGCTCGGCCACGGCGGGGGTGTTGATGCGGTTCGAGGTGATCAACGGGACCGAGACCTTGCCCATCAGCTTCTTGGTGACCCAGGCGAAGGCCCGGCGCGGAACGCTGGTGGCGATGGTGGGAACCCGCGCCTCGTGCCAGCCGATGCCGGTGTTGAGGATGGTGGCGCCGGCCTTCTCGATCTCCTGCGCCAGCTGCACCACCTCCTCGTGGGTGGAGCCGTCGGGCACCAGGTCGATCATCGACAGCCGATAGATGATGATGAAGTCGGGGCCGACAGCCGCCCGCGTGCGGCGCACGATCTCGATCGGCAGGCGCATGCGGTTTTCATACGAGCCGCCCCAGCGGTCGGTGCGCTTGTTGGTATGGGTGACCAGGAACTGGTTGATGAAATAGCCCTCGGAGCCCATCACCTCGACCCCGTCATAGCCGGCCTTCTGCGCCAGCACGGCAGCCTGCACGAAATCGGCGATCTGCTTCTCGATCCCCGCCTCGTCCAGCTCGTTCGGCGGGAAGGGGGAGATCGGCGATTTCACCGGGCTGGGCGCCACGCATTTCGGCCCGAAGGCATAGCGGCCCGCATGCAGGATCTGCATGGCGATCTTGCCGCCGGCCTGATGCACGCGATCGGTGACGATGGCGTGGTTCGCCACATCCCTCTCGGTCGTCATCATCGCCGCCCCCGGCGCGACCGAGCCCTCAAGGTTCGGGCCGATGCCGCCAGTCACCATCAGCGCCACGCCGCCACGGGCGCGTTCGGCATAGAATTCGGCAACGCGGTTCCAGTCGCCGGTCTCCTCCAGCCCGGTGTGCATGGAGCCCATCAGCACGCGGTTCTTCAATGTGGTGAAGCCCAGATCCAGCGGCGCCAGAAGATGTGGGTACTCGGTCATATCGCCCTCCCTGATTTGGCGGCAGAATTGCCCCATTGCGGCGCCCTGTCACCCCCAACCCTGCGTCATCCGCTTGCACCGCGCCGCAGAGCCGCTAGACACGAGGTGGAACAAAGGAGCCGCCGATGACCCCTGAAGAAATCGCCAAGCTGCCCTATCGCCCCTGTGTGGGCGTGATGCTGATGAATGCCGAGGGCAATGTCTTCGTCGGCCAGCGCCGGGATCGGTTCGAGGACGCCTGGCAGATGCCGCAGGGCGGTGTCGACACCGGCGAGGCCCCGCGCGAGGCGGCGCTGCGCGAGCTCTGGGAAGAGACCGGGGTGACCGCCGATCTGGTCGAGATCGTCGCCGAGAGCGCCGACTGGCTACCCTATGACCTGCCGCACGATCTGGTGCCCCATATCTGGAAGGGCCGCTATCGCGGGCAGAAGCAGAAATGGTTCCTGATGCGCTTCAGCGGCACCGACGACCAGGTGAATATCCAGACCGAACACCCCGAGTTCAGCACCTGGCGCTGGCAGGAGCCTGACCAGCTGGTGGAGCGGATCGTGCCCTTCAAGCGCGCCGTCTACGAGAAGGTGATGGAGGAATTCGCCGGCTATCTGGGCTGAGGTCCGAGCGGTGCCGCCGGGCAATTCCGCTTTGTCGCCGCGGCGCGCCGGTCTAGGCTGGGGCGATAGTGTGGAGAACGGCCGATGCCCCTGCGTCTTGCCTGTGCGATGATGGTGGCCCTGCTGGCGGCGGGCTGCGCCGACTGCGATCGGCCGGCGGATGTGAACATGGGCGTCGGCATCGGGGCCAGCGGCGCCCATCCGCATGTCTCGGTCGGACAGGGCTGCGGCCCGCTGCATGTCACCGTCGGCACCGGCGGGCTGGGTCTGGGGTTCTGACCTCGCGCCGGCGCCGTGGCCGGATTTGTGCCGGCTTCGCCGTCACAAGGCCTCCGGCGGGAGTATTTGGGCGAAGAGAAGCGGGTGGCCTCCCGGCCTCTTCTCTTCGCGGAAAATACTCCGGGGGAGGCCGCAGGCCGGGGGCGGAGCCCCCTGTCAGACCTCGAAAATCGGGATGTGGGCGCCGGCCTCGCGCGGCAGGTTTCCGGCCAGCCGGGGGTCCACCGCGATTTCGATCTGCTGGCGGGTCGGCGTGAAGCCGCTGCGGCGGTAGAACCCCAGCGCGCCGGGGCTGTCGAGCGTGCAGGTATGCACGTGGAACCGGGCGATCGGGCGGGCCCAGGCGCGGTCGATCGCGGCGTTCATCATGAACCGCCCAGCACCGGTGCCGATCAGCGCCGGCGTCACGCCGAAGAAGGCCAGCTCGCACGCGCCGGGCTCGCGGAAGTCGAGCTCCAGCAGCCCTTCGGCCCGGCCGTCCTTTTCCAGCGCCCAGACCTCGACCCCGGGATCGGAAAGGATCGCGGAGAGCTGCGTGTCGTCCATCCCCAGCCTCGAGAACCACAGCCAGTCCTGGCCGCCCACCCGGGTGAAAAGATCGCGGTACCAGTCGGGCGCGGGCGCCTCGATCCGGCGCAGGGCGCAGCCCTCGGGCGCCGGCACCGGGCGCGGCGCGGCGGGGGCGCGCATCTCCAGATGCGTCACCACCGTCGCCACCATGCCCGGCGGCACGTCGTAGAAACCGGGCGCCAGCGCCATCAGACCAGCCCGGCCTCGCGCAGCAGTTCCATCACATTGGTCTCGGGCCGCGGGCCGATGTGGCTGATCACCTCGCGGGCGCAGATATTGCCGATGCGCGCGCAGGTCTCCAGATCGCGGCCGGTCGCCATGCCGTAGAGGAAGCCGGCGGCGAACTGGTCGCCGGCGCCGGTGGCATCCACCGGGGTGATCTTCTCGACCGGGATGTCGATGCGCGAAGTGCCCTCCATCACCGACACCCCGTCGCCCGAGCGGGTGCAGACCACCAGCGGACAGAGCGCCGCGGTCATCATCAGGGCGTCGTCCAGGTGATCGGTCTGGAACAGCGACTGGATCTCGGCCTCGTTGCCGATGACGAAATCCATCTGGTGTTCGATCAGCGACAGGAAATCGCCGCGATGGCGGTCGACGCAGAACGGGTCGGAGATGGCGATGCCGATCTTGCCGCCGCCCTTGTGGCAGTCGCGCGCGGCCTGCAGGAAGGCCTCCTTGCCCTTGTCCTTGTCGAACAGATAGCCTTCGAGGAACATCAGCTGCGCCTGCCCCGCGACCTCGGCCGGCACGTCGTCGGAGCTGAGTTCCGAGGAGATCCCCAGATAGGTATTCATCGAGCGTTCGCCGTCGGGCGAGACGAAGATCATCGAGCGCGACGTCGGCAGCTCGCCCGACGCCACCGGCGGATTGACGAAATCCACCCCGTCCTCGTTCATCGCATCGGCGTAGAAATGCCCCAGCGCATCGTCGCGCACCCGGCCGATGAAGGCGGTGTTCAGCCCCAGCGCGCCGGCGCCGGCGATGGTATTGGCGACCGAACCGCCGGGCGTCTGTATCCGGTTGGCCATCGCGCCGTAGAGCAGTTCGGCGCGCTCGCGCTCGACCAGTTGCATGATGCTCTTCTCGATCCCCATGTGGTCGAGAAAGCTGTCGTCGGCCTGGCTGATCACGTCGACGATGGCATTGCCGATGCCGACGAGCTGATAGGTGGTCATAGGTTCTTGTCCTCGAATTGGCAGAGGTCGCGGATGATGCAGGTGCCGCACAGGGGTTTGCGCGCCTTGCAGTGATAGCGGCCGTGCAGGATCAGCCAGTGATGGGCGTGCTGCTGGAAA
>JBFXGQ010000482.1:0-4124 GCA_050177915.1 Pseudodonghicola sp.
GGATCTGCACAAGCCCGGTCATGCCCGCCCCTCCGCCATATGGGTCATCACCACCTCGGTCCGCAGGACCGACCGGCGGCCGTCCTGATAGGTGACCTCGATCTCGCAGGGGACCCGCGCGGCACCGGCATAGGGCCCGTCGATCAGCATCGCGTATTTCTCCTCGATGGCGCCGCGCCGCAGCTTGCGCGAGCGGGTCAGCTCCGCCTCGTCGGCGTCCAGCTCCTTGGGCAGATTGGCGAAGCCGGCGATCCGCGCGCCGGGATCGACCAGCGCGTTGACCCGCGCCACCGCCGCCGCGATCTCGGCCCGGACCGGCGCCAGCTGGCTGAGTTCGGAAAAGGTGCCAAACGCCAGCCCGGCGCGTTCCGCGAAACGCCCGGCGATCTCCATGTCGATATTGATCAGCGCCACCACCCGGTCATGCGCGGCGCCGCCGATCACGATGGGCTCGCGGATCATCGGATCGGCGCGCAGGTGGTTTTCCAGAAACTTCGGCGGATAGCTCTGCCCGGTCGAGAGCCGCCGCAGATCCTTCACCCGGTCGAGGAACACCAGCTCTCCCGCCGCGTCGATGCGCACCGCGTCGCCGGTCTCATAGCCGGTCTCGGGCGTGCCCAGCTCGGCGGTCGCCTGCGGATTGTCGAGATAGCCGTTGAACGCCCTGACCCGCAGCCTGAGCTGCCCGGCCTGGTCCAGCCAGGCCTGCATCGGCGCCGCGATGGTGGGGTCCGAGGGCATCAGCCGGCCCATGGTGTCGGGGTTGGTGTCGCCGGGGAAATGGGTGGCGATCAGCCCCAGTTCGGAACAGCCGTAGAGATTGCCCAGCGGCACGCCGAAGGCGCGGAACCGGCGGAAGATCTCGGCCGACAGCCCGGCACCGCCCGACAGCACGCCCTGCGCCCGGCTCAGCCCCAGCAGGTCGCGGATGCCCTTCAGCACCAGCTGATCGGCCAGCGGCCAGAGCAGCCGCCGCGCCAGCAGCCCGCCCTGCCCCGCCGCCCGCGCCGCCCCCTGCCGCAGCCCCCAGCGATAGAGCCGCCGGCGCCAGGCCGGCGCATCCATCATCCGCGCCTCGACACCGCTGGACTGCATCTCCGACTGGCGCGGGGTGAACATCAGGAATTCCGGGCCGATCTCGCGCAGGTCCTTCTGCACCGTCTCGGGCTTCTCGGCGAAATGCAGCACCAGCGGCGCCAGCATCGGCAGGTCGACGCCGAAGAACTGCTCGGCCGCCCAGGCGGGTGAGATATAGGACAGGTAGTTGCCGCCGGGCCGGATGTTCAGCGCCCCCATCAGGCGATAGGCGTTGTCCATCACGAAGCCATGGCTGAGCATCGCGGCCTTGGGCCTGCCGGTGGTGCCGGAGGTGTAGCAATAGACCGCGACATCCGCCTGCGCCGCCCCGTCGATCAGCGTGTCGAGCCAGCCGCCGGGGTCGTCGCTGGCCATCAGCCGCGCCATGTCGACCAGCAGCGCGCGGTCATAGTCCCACAGCCCGCGCGGATCGACATAGACGATATGCGACAGCCCCGGCAGATCGGCGCGACGCGCCAGGATCTTGTCCACCTGTTCCTGATCCTCGGCCAGCGCGATCCGCGCGCCGGAGTGATCCAGAACATAGGCCACCTCCTCGGCGGTGGCGTCGGGATAGACGCTGACCGCCACCGCGCCCCGGCAATTGGGCGCCATCCGGGCGATCCAGGCCTCCTCGCGGTTCTCGCTGATCAGCGCCAGCACCGCGCCCCGCTGCAACCCCAGCGCGGCGAGGCCAGCGGCCGCCCGGCGCACCCGGTGATAGAGATCGGCCCAGCCCAGCGCCCGCCACAGGCCCGCGCGTTTCGACCGCAGCGCCGGGCGGGCGCCGAAGTCGGCGGCATTGTCGCGCAGCATCTGCGGTAGGGTGCGGCCGCCGGCGCTGCGCGGCAGCGTCACCTGCGGCGCGGTGAAACGGGTCGCGGGGGGGAAAGGACCGGTCATGCCGTCGCCTCCGCCGCGCCGGCGCCGCCCAGATAGGCCGCGATCACCCGCGCGTCGGCGCGGATCTGCGCCGGGGTGCCATCGGCGATCACCCGGCCGAACTCCAGCACGGTGATGCGGTCGCAGATATCCATGACCACCTCCATGTCGTGTTCGACCAGCACCACCGGGATGCCGTAGTGATCGCGGATATCGAGGATGTAGCGGGCCAGATCGCCCTTCTCCTCGGGGCTCATCCCGGTCATCGGCTCGTCCATCACCAGGATCCCGGGGCTCAGCGCCAGCGCCCGGCCCAGGTCGACCCGCTTGCGCAGCCCATAGGACATCTCGCCCACCGGGGTGTGGCGGTCCTCCTCCAGCTCCAGAAAGGCGATGATCTCCTCGGCGCGGGCGGTGAAGGCCTCCTCCTGACGCACCGCGGCGGGCCAGTGGAACAGCCCGGCAAAGACGCCGCCGGTCATCCGGCAGTAAAAGCCCGACAGGATGTTCTCGCGCGCAGTCATGCCCGGATAGGTCTGGATGCCCTGAAAGGTGCGCCCGATGCCCAGCCGCGCCCGCGCCGCCGGCCGCAGCGCCGAGACATCCCGGCCGTCGAGCAGCACCGCGCCGGACCACGGCCGGTAGAAGCCCGAGATGCAGTTGAGCAGGCTGGACTTGCCGGCGCCGTTGGGGCCGATCAGCGCGTGGATGGCACCGCTTTCGACACGCAGCGACACGTCGCGCAGCGCCTCCACCGCGCCGAAGCGCAGACAGAGGTCGCGCGCCTCCAATATGGTCCCGTGGGGTCGGGCCATGGTCTCCTCCCAAATCGGTACAGAAATCCCGCCGGGGGTCTGGCGCCCCCGTTCCGTCAGGTTTCAAAGGTCAGATGCGGGCGCGGCGGCTCCTCTCCGCCGCGTCCCGGCGCGGTCAGGCGAAGGACACGTCCAGCCCGCAGGCGCGCGCGATCAGCAGCGTCTGGATCTGGCTCGACCCGTCGCCGATGGTGCAGATCCGGTTGTCGCGCAGGTAGCGCGACGGCGGGCAGTCATCCATGAAGCCCCAGCCGCCATGCACCTGAATGGCCATATTGGCGACCTCGGAGCCGGTCTCGGTGGCGTGCAGCTTGGCCATCGACAGCGCGCCCAGATCTTCGATGCCCTGATCGACCTGCCAGGCGGCGCGATAGGTGACCAGCCGGGCACTGTCGACCTTGAGCGCCATCTTGGCGATCATCTCCTGCACCAGCTGCAGCCGGCCCAGCGAGCCGCCGAAGGCCTGCCGCGTCTGCGCGTAGGCGATGGCGTGGTCCAGGCTGGCCTGCGCCAGCCCCAGCGAACAGGCCGACAGGAACAGCCGCGCCGCCTGATAGCCCTTGTGCAGCAGGTAGCGCCCCTTGTGCGGCGCGCCGACGATGGCCTCCTCGCCCAGCTGGCAATCGTCCAGGAACAGCGGCCGGGTGTCCGAGCTTTTCCAGCCCATCTTGTTGTAGAGATTGCCGCGGCTGTAGCCCGGCGCATCGTTCGGGGTCAGGAACAGGGTGAACTGCTTGCGCTCGGCCTGCTTCGGGCTGGAGACCGCGAGGATCAGGGTAAAGAGCGACAGCGGCGTGCCGGCATTGGTGATATAGGCCTTCTCGCCCGACAGCGACCATTGCCCGTTGCCCAGCTGCGTCGCCCGGGTCTTGAAACCGCCGGTATCCGACCCCGCGTCGGGCTCGGTCCCGGCGATGGCGCAGATCTTCTGCCCCGAGACGATCTCGGGCAGCCACTTGCGCTTCTGCTCTTCGGTGCCGAAGCGGGCCACGGTCAGGCCGGTCGCCATCGACACCATGGTCGAGACCGCCAGCGACTGATCGGCGCGCGCCAGTTCCTCGATCGCCAGCACCGCCTCGAAGACACCCAGCCCCATGCCGCCCAGCTCGCGCTCGAAGGGGATCGACATCACGCCCACCTCGCCCACCCGCCGGATCAGATCGACCGGGAACCGGCCGGTGCGATCCAGCTCCTCCGCCCGCGGCGCGACCTCCCGCTGGGCGAAGTCGTGAATGGTCTGCCTGAGCTCCTTCTGCTCCGGCGTCAGGTCGAAATGCATGGTCTGTCCCTCGTCTGTTGGATCCGGGACGCTGCCTTAGGGAAGCGCCGTCCCGTGATGGATTGTTGCCG
>JBFXGQ010000483.1:0-4095 GCA_050177915.1 Pseudodonghicola sp.
TCCGATCTCGATAAAGGCGGCGACGCGGTCCTCGCCCAGTTCAAGGATCGCCTGCTCCAGCTCCTGCGCGCGGGCGAGGCCAAAGTCCTCGGGGCTCATCTCGCCACCCTCGGCCCACCAGTGCGGCTGGTTGATGTGGTGCACGTCCGGGATCGGCAGGCCGCCCTGCGCATGCATCGCGGTCATCCCGCCCAGCGAGGCGCTGCCGATGGACGAGCCGTGATAGGCGTTCTTGCGGGCGATGATGATCTTCTTGCCCGGCTTGCCCTTCACGTCCCAATAGGTGCGCACCATGCGGATGTTGGTGTCATTCGCGTCCGAACCGCCGGAGGCGAAGAACACGTGGTTCAGATCGCCCGGCGCCAGTTCGGCGATCTTGGCAGCCAGCGCGATGGCCGGCACATGGGTGGTCTGGAAAAAGGTGTTGTAATAGGGCAGCTCGCGGATCTGGCGGGCGGCGACCTCGGCCAGCTCCTCGCGGCCGTAGCCGATATTGACGCACCACAGCCCCGCCATGCCGTCGAGGATCTCCACCCCCTCGCTGTCAGTCAGATAGACGCCCTTGGCCCGGGTGATCACCCGGGCGCCCTTGGCGGCCAGATCGGCGCCGGTGGTGAACGGGTGCATGTGATGGGCGGCGTCCAACGCCTGAAGCTCGGCAGTGGGCATGTGATTGGTGATGGCGGGCATCGCGGGACTCCTGCGTTTCGACGGTTACCCGGCAGGATATGATCAAATTTTTCACTGTCAATCGAATCACAGCGTCACGGTGCGTTCCGACAGGACCGCTGTGACCAGCTGCATCCCCTGGCCCACGTCCTGTTCCATCGCCAGACCGACTCCGTCGGCATCGCCGCGGCGCAGGGCCTCCAGCATTTCCTTGTGACGGTCGGGCAGGTTCTGGGTGCCGAAACGGCCGCAGATCACCCGCAGCGACGGCCCGAACCGCAGCCAGAGCCGGTCGGCCATTTCGGCCATCACCGGCGCCTGCGCCTGGGCATAGAGCCCCGAATGAAAGCGATAATTGTGCAGCAGATAGCCCGAGACATCGCCCGCGGCGATAGCGGAATCCAGTTCCGAGTCAATCTGTTCCAACTGCCGGATCAGGGCCGGCGTCGCATGCCGTGCCGCCCGCCGCGCCAGTTCGGATTCGATGGATTTGCGGACGAAAACCAGCTGTTCGACATCAGTTGCCGACAAAACAGGCACGCTGACCCGGCGATTGCCCTGAAACACCAGCGCCCCGTCCGAGATCAGCCGCCGGATCGCCTCGCGCACCGGTGTCATGCCAGCGCCAAGCGAATCGGTTAGTCCCTGAATGGTCACCGCCTGCCCCGGAGCCATTTCTCCGAACAGGATTTGCGCCCGCAATTTCTGGTAGACCTGCTCGTGAACCGGGGCCGCCGCCGCCGGTTTCTGTGCTTTCGCTGCCGGTTTTTTGATCAAATTCAACAGACTCGTTCCAATCCCGATGACGACGCTTGCGCTGCGCGAAGCCGCATGGAAACATAGCTGGTGTCGCCTAAGAAGGCAAAACTTGATCAAATAAGAAAATGCGGGGCCCACCCCGTACTATCCGGGAGATACTCATGACCTTCAAATCGCTGACTGCAACCGCGATCCTGGCCCTGTGCGCTGCCGCCGCGCAGGCCGAGGAAGTCCGCGTTTACAACTGGTCGGACTATATCGACGAAGAGCTTCTGACCAAGTTTCAGGACGAGACCGGCATCAAGCTGATCTACGATGTCTTCGACAGCAACGAGGTGCTGGAGACCAAGATGCTGGCCGGCGGATCCGGCTATGACGTGGTGGTGCCCACCGGCACCTTCCTGCAACGCCAGATCGCCGCGGGCGCCTTCCAGAAGCTGGACAAGTCCAAGCTGCCGAACATCGCCAACATGTGGGACGCGATTTCGTCGCGCACGGCGAAATACGACCCCGGCAACGAATACGCCATCAACTACATGTGGGGCACCACCGGCATCGGCATCAATGTCGCCAAGGTCAAGGAAGCCCTGGGGGATGACGCGCCGATCGACAGCTGGGATCTGGTCTTCAAACCGGAGAACATGGAGAAGCTGGCCTCCTGCGGGGTGTATTTCCTCGACGCGCCGACCGAGATGATCCCGGCCGCGCTGAAATACATCGGCGAGGATCCCGACAGCCACGACCCCGACGTCATCGCCAAGGTCGAGCCGGTCTATATGGCGATCCGCCCCTATATCCAGAAATTCAACTCGTCCGAATACATCAACGCCCTGGCCAATGGCGACATCTGCGTCGCGGTCGGCTGGTCGGGCGACGTGCTGCAATCGCGCGACCGCGCGGCCGAGGCCGACAACGGTGTCGAGATCGCCTATAACGCGCCGAAGGAAGGCGCACAGATGTGGTTCGACATGATGGCGATCCCGACCGACGCCCCGAACCCCGATGGCGCCCACAAGTTCCTGAACTTCATCATGGACGCCCAGAACATGGCGGCGGCGTCGAACTATGTCTATTACGCCAACGGCAACCTCGCCTCGCAGCAGTATCTTGAGCCCGACGTGATCGGCGACCCGGCGATCTACCCCTCGGCCGAGGCGATGGACAACCTGTTCACCACCACCCCCTATGACGCCAAGGTTCAGCGTGTGGTGACGCGCCTGTGGACCAAGATCAAATCGGGCACCTGAGCCCGGTCGGTGGGCGGGCCCTCGGGTCCGCCCTTCTCTTGTCCACAACCAACGGGGGCCACCTTGCAGTCCACTCGCTTCGCGCCTTGGGAAGATCCGGAGGCAAAGCCGCTGATCCGCTTTCAGCACGTGACCAAACGGTTTGGCACGTTCACAGCAATCGACAACCTGTCGCTGGATATCTACGAACGCGAATTCTTCGCCCTGCTTGGCCCCTCGGGCTGCGGCAAGACCACGATGATGCGGATGCTGGGCGGGTTCGAGACGCCGACCGAGGGGCGGATCGAACTGGCCGGCAAGGACATCTCGGGCGTGCCGCCGAACAAACGCCCGGTCAACATGATGTTCCAGTCCTACGCGCTGTTCCCGCACCTGACCGTCTGGGACAACATCGCCTTCGGCCTGCGCCGCGACCGGATGCCCAAGGCCGAGCTGGAGGCGCGCGTGGCCGAGATGCTCAAGCTGACCCGGCTTGAGAAATTCGCCAAGCGCAAGCCGCATCAGATCTCCGGCGGCCAGCGGCAGCGGGTGGCGCTGGCGCGCAGCCTGGCCAAGGCGCCGAAGCTGCTGCTGCTGGACGAACCTCTGGGCGCGCTCGACAAGAAGCTGCGCCAGGACACCCAGTTCGAACTGATGGACATTCAGGAAAAGACCGGCACCACCTTCGTCATCGTCACCCACGACCAGGAAGAGGCGATGACCGTCGCCTCGCGCGTGGCGGTGATGGACGAGGGCCAGCTGATCCAGGTCGCCACCCCCGACCGCATCTACGAGACCCCCAACAGCGTCTATGTGGCCGATTTCATCGGCGACGTGAACATCATCGAGGGCACCGCCACCCCGATCGGCGACGAGACCTATCGCATCGACTGGGCCGCGGGCCAGGCACCGCTGCAGGCGGCCTCAGCCCGCGCATTCGACACCGGCGACCGATGCTATCTCGCCATCCGGCCGGAAAAGGTGACGATCTCGGCCGAGCGGCCCGCCGAGGCGGTGAACGCGGTGCAGGGCAAGATCCTCGACATCGCCTATCTCGGCAATATCTCGACCTACCACGTGCAGCTGCCCTCCGGCGCCGTCATCAAGGCGCAGACCGCCAACACCCGGCGCATCTCGCGGCGCAGCTTCACCTGGGAAGATTCCGTCTGGCTGTCCTGGACGGTCACCGGCGGCATCCTGCTGGCGGAATGACGTGATGCGCCGCTTCCTGCTGATCGCCGTCCCCTATCTGTGGCTGCTGGCCCTGTTCATGGTGCCCTTTGTCATCGTGCTGAAGATCTCGCTCAGCGACACCGCGCTGGCGATCCCGCCCTATACCCCGACGCTGAACTGGGACGAGGGGCGGGGCGCCTTCCTGAAACAGCTGGATTTCGAGAATTTCGTCTTCCTGACCGAGGATTCGCTCTATTGGAAGGCCTTG
>JBFXGQ010000484.1:0-4051 GCA_050177915.1 Pseudodonghicola sp.
GACCCGCCGGTGCCGTTCGAGAGGATTTCGGTCGCGCCAGTGACGGTCAGCGTACTGGCGGTAAGCAGCAATTGCGCCCCGCTTCCCCCGGTTCCGCCAAAGCCGTCGCCGCCAGTCCCGCCGGTCGCGCCATCTCCGCCCGTGCCGCCGACCCCGCTGGCGTCGATGGTGAGCGAGGCAAGCGTGGGGTCGTTGATGATGGTCAGCCCGGCGCTGCCGCCGGTGCCGTTCCCGCCCGCCCCGCCGGTTCCGGCATCATAAGCATAAATGGGCGCGCTGTTCTGGTCATAGCCGATGATATAGCGCGCAGCGCCGCCCGCCCCGCCGGAGCCTGCTGCCCCGACCGTTAGCGTGCCGATGCTGTGTCCTTCGCTGGTGAAGCTGAAGCCGGCCGTGCCGCCGGTGCCGCTCCCGCCCGATCCGGCGAGGTCCAGCGTTTCATTCTCTCCGCCCGCGCCACCCGCGCCGCTTGCCGAAAGGATGATGGCATCGCTCGTCAGGGCGCCACCCTCAAGGCTGAGCGAAACCGAGCCGCCCGCGCCGTTGCCGCCATTGCCTGATAGGAGAGTCGATGTCGGAGGAGGAAAGGACGATGTGTCAAAGGCAGTGCCGCCCTGCGCGCCATAGCCGGATGCCGAGAGGCTCAACGCAGGTGCGGTGACCGTCGCTGTTCCGGACAGGATGAAATTGGTCATACCGCCCGTGCCGTTGCCCGCATTGGCTCCGTCCATGCCGAAGCCGCCATAGGTGGTCGGGCGTCCGCCATAACCGTCTGCAGAGAAGGACAGGTCGTTCGACATCAGGCTGCCGCCAGTGCCGACGAAGGAAACCGCGCCGCCCGTGCCGTTCCCGGCAAGGGATGCGATCGGTTGCCCGCTGTTGGCGCCATCGGTCAGGCCGCCATAGCCATCCGCATGGATCGAAAGGGCGGTAATGGTGGCGTCGCCGCCGGTGAGGCTGAAGAGGGCGGTGCCGCCAATTCCGTCGCCTGATGCAAAGGGTGACGCGCCAAAATTACTGTCATGCGCTTGCGATCCGATGCCTGTCCCATCGGCGAAAATTTCGATCTGGTCGGCGGTCAGCGTTCCGGAGCGAAGAGAGAGGGTGAAACTGCCCCCAATCCCCCGGCCTCCATCGCCGACATTGAGGAATGGCTCGTCCGGGTCTGCGTTATTGTTGCCGAGAACATCCACGGAGAGTGTGCCGAAGGACAGAATACCCCCGCTCGCGCTGGTTTCGATGGTGATGTCGCCGCCGGCGCCATCCCCGCTGGCAAGGCCGCTGGTGCCGTCGGACAATCCTGCATTGCCGCTGGCGTAAAAATAGGTGGTACCTGTCCCGGCGATGCTGCCGCCATCGGCGATGAAATGGATGGTGCCGCCGGTTGCGTTCCCGCCGGTT
The DNA here is from genome assembly GCA_050177915.1 of Pseudodonghicola sp. Lineage (GTDB taxonomy): Bacteria > Pseudomonadota > Alphaproteobacteria > Rhodobacterales > Rhodobacteraceae > Pseudodonghicola. Next base: position 1,402 of record JBFXGQ010000484.1, read on the forward strand.
GATCCGTCGCCTCCGCGCGCGCCGGCATCGAAGGAACTATTGTCGCCGAAGCCGATGCTGCCGCCGTTGCGCGCGGAGACGGTGACGGTGCCTCCGTGCGCATCCAGACCCGGAGCGCCTTGTGATGAGGAAGCAGAGCCACGCGCATTGAGGCTGAGGGTGCCGAAGGTCATGGTGGAGCCGCCATCGGCATCGACGAGGATGGAGCCGCCTTGCGGCGCACTGCCCGCGCTGACATAGAGGTTGCCCGCGACGGTGATCGCGCCGGTATCCGAGCTGGCGATGGTCACGGAGCCGGGGGTGCTGTCCGTACCCGCATAGAGATTGAGCGAAGAGCGCGCCTCGATGCTCTGGCCCGTTCCGATGTTCAGGGTGATGGCATCGGGCGCGTAGACGGAGGTGCTGTTGGTGAAGACGGTATCGCCAAAGCTGATAGCGGCGCTGCCTGTACCCGCGCCGCCGCTGGGCGAGGTAAAGGGACCGAAACCGAAGTCGATCACATCATTGCCGGCCGACAAGATGACCGCGCTACCGTCGTTAAAGGCGTTGGCGGCCTCGGCATAGCCGATGGCTCCGCCCAGCAGCATCGTCATCGCCTGATTTTTCGGAACCGCGACCAGATAGATGATTTTGCGGTCGGTAAAACCGGTCGATGCCGATCCGGTGGTCGCGCCGTCATGAACGATGCCGTTGGGGTCGTCGCTGCCGGTGGATACCGCAATATCGAACAGGCCGTTGTTCATCGAAATCGTCGCAGCTTCGGCAGCGACATAGACTGCGCTGCCATCCACCGTGACTGTGCCCGATTGTTCGATGCGCGGTGCGACCATCGCCATATAGCTGCTGGCGCTGATCTGAGCGCCTGGCGCGATGCGAATGGCGCTGAGGGCCGGCGCGCCGTTCTCAAGACCGGTCAGGCGCAGCGTTCCACCGGTTGCGTTCAGGGTCGATGTCGGGTCGATCTGACTGGTCGAGAGGGCAAGGCCGCCGACATTGATCGTGGCGGTGCCGCCGATAAGGAAACCGCCGGGCGTGTAGAACCAGATATTGCCGCCGGGATTGCCGCCCACCGTGCTGGTGATGGTGCCGTTGAGTTCGATCACCTGATCGAGCAGGGGCGCGGCCCCGCTGCGGACGTTGATGCGGTTGAGGACGGTGAAGTCGGTACCAAGACCGTCGACGAAATTGACGGTGCTTCCGGCCGGAAGGAAATCATGGCTGCCGGTCGGCGTGGCTATGTTCACATCCCAGTCGATGGCGGCCGAGCTGTTGACGACGATCGTGTCGGTATTGGGCGTGCTGCCGGAGATGATATAGCCGTCGCCGGTGAGGGAGCCTGTGCCCTGAAAGGCGCTTTGTGCGCTGACTCGCTCATGGAACGCGGCGACTGCCATTGCGATCCCCATCACGCAGCCGGTGGAGAGCAGGCGGCTCAGCATCCTGTGCCGGTGGCGGCGCGGTGTGGGCATAGCGACACGGGAGGAAAGGGGACCGGTCATCATTTACAGCCTCCACGGCCAGAGCTGAGTAGTGATCGAGAAGAGCAGGCGCACATCGCCCCTGCGTCCGTCATAAGGGCGGTTCTTCAGTGGAGCGGCGACCGTCAGGTCGAACCGGCCGAGATTGCCGAACGCGCCGCGTACCCCGCCGCCCGCCGAAAAAACCTTCAGCGGATTGGTTCCGGCAAGATAGCTATCCTCGTTCCACATCCAGGCCGCGTCGAAAAAGGCGAAGGGCTGTACCGCCAGATCGCGGCGCGCATGGGGCATCAGGCTGCCGATCCGCGCTTCGGCAGCGAAACCGACGCCCCGGTCGCCCGCGATCACGCCCGGATCATAGCCGCGCCCGACCGTGTAATTGCCTGCGCTCATTTCCTCGAAGGAGAGCAGCGGATCGGGCGCATATTGGGCGCGCGGTGACAGGGCGAGGGTGAAGGCCGGAACCGGTCGCCATTCGCCGGTTGCCTGCGCCCGCATCACGAAGGCGCTGGGATCTGCGCCAACACGGCTGAGCAACGGGTCGTGCCCGTCGCTCGCTCCCAGTGCATCGACGCCGTGGCGCAATTCGACCGACCCTGCCAGCCGCCAGCGCGGTTCCGCCGCGGAATAGCCGGTGGTGCTGCCGAGGCTTTCGGGATCGCGCCATTCCCCGTCCGCGCGCAGATACAGCACCCGCAGATGATCCTTTGACAGCGGGAAGGACAGGAAATCGACCTTCTGATCGACAATATCGATGCCGCCGCCCAGTATCAGGTTGCGCGCCTGCCGCCGGATCAGCGGATAGGTCAGCCCGACCGAAGCGATCATCGTTTCGGAACGGACATCGGCGCCGATATCGGGTTTCGTCCATGCATAGGTGAAATCGCCTGACAGGCGCAGCCCGTCATGGCCCAGCGCCATCGAATGGCCGAGTTGCAGGACGGTCTGTTCCCGCGTCTGCGCGGTGTTGAAAAGCGAGAGGGTGGTGCTGTCTCCCATGCCGGTCAGGTCGTTAAGCTGCAACCGGGCGAGGCCGCCGAAATGACCGACCGGGCGGGAACCGAGATTTTGGAGATTGATGTCGAACCGGATCGGCTCCCGGGTGACGCGCACCTCACCGATCACTTCGCCCGGCGCGGTTCCGGCCGGACGCAGCGTCAGCCGCACATCAT
>JBFXGQ010000485.1:0-4038 GCA_050177915.1 Pseudodonghicola sp.
CCCCGCCTCGGCCGGGCCATCACCGCGGCGGCAGCGCCGCGCAGGGCCTCGGCCTCCCTGTCGGCATAGCCGTAGAGCGTACCGCTGCGGGCGCGTGGCGCGACCATCAGGCGAAACGGTTGCAGGGCGGCCGGGCCGAAGACCTCTCCCAGCAGGTGATGCAGCGCCAGCCCTTCGTCGAACCCCTTCTGCCCGATCCCCCGCACCCCGGCCCAGCGGTTCAGCGCCTTGAGCTCCAGCGGCAGTTCGATGAGATGCAGGCTCATGCCAGCTCCCCCTCATAGACGATGCGGCTGCCGCCATGCAGGCCGCTCTGCCAGTTGCGCAGGTCGGCCAGGTCATAGCGCAGGGCGCCAGGATGATCCGCGCCCTCGTCCGGCCAGAGCGCGCGGCCCCGGATCCCCAGGGCGGCGAGGGCCTCATGCACGCTGTCGCCCTCGACCCAGCCGGCGAACAGGCGACCGCTGGGCAGGCAGGGCTTGCGCCCGATGAAGAGCGGCCGCGCCGGGCGGTCGAGCGCTGCGGCCAGATCGTCCGGCCCCGGCCCCTCCCCTTCGGTCAGCCGCAGCACCACACGGGTTTCGTGATCGGCCAGATAATCGCGGCGGCGGCGATGCGGGTGAGCGTATGTCCCGCCCGTTCTGCCGTCGGGATATCCCCAAGTTGTCCACCCGCGATCCAAGTGACTAATCATTGCATTCTGGCTGTCGGTCACCACCAGCGGCGCCGCCTCGCCCGCAGGCAGCACCGACAGCGCGCCGAAGATCAGCCTATCCTGCAAGGCCTGATGCGCCGTGCGATCCTGCCGACGCCAGCCCAGCGCATTGGCGAGAAGCCCGGTGAGGGCCGAGGCCGAAGGATAGTCCCGCGTCGGCCCCACATGGTCGATCGCCACGCCGCCGAAGGCCATCAGCGGCGCGGCGAGCCGCAGATGCAGCCAGCGGTGGGTCATGCCGCACGGGCCCCGGCCAGTCGCCCCGGCAGCCCCTTGGCGAAGCCCGCCAGATCGGCCAGCGTGCCGCGCTCCGCCGCCGGAATATCTGCATTGGCCAGGGACATCACCCGCCGCACCTCTCCGGTCGCATAGGCGGCGTCGAGCGCGGCGAGATGCGCGGCCAGCGCCGCTACCGCCTGCCCGGTCTCGGGCGCGGTCGGATCGCGGAACGCCTCGGCCAGCGAACGCGGCTGGCGGTCGCCGGCCTCCAGCAGCATCATCGCGGCGCGGCTGTAGGGCGCAGTCGAGCCGAGCTTGGCGCCGGGCGAGACCTCGGCGATCAGATAGACGAGGTTGTGCAGCACCTCGCCCGCCAGCTCCGCGTCGCCACCGAGGTTCGTGAGCAGCCCCGGCAGGTCGACCACCACATAGCCGTAGAACAGGCCTGAGGTCAGCTCGGTCTCCTGAATGGTGTCGGCGCCGGTATCCTCCTCCCGTGCCAGATCGTCGGCGGCGATGAAATAATCGCTCTCCGCCTCCTCGGCATGGACGGTGAAGGCATGGGCGACATGGACGGCGGCGTCGATATTGGCGCGCGGGTCCGAGGTGACCATCCGGCCGAACAGCGCCCCGGTCAGGCCGCCGGGCAGCTTCGCCCCCTCGCTCAGCGCCTTGAGGTTGCCCTTGTGCTCCTTCAACCAGGCGGCGGCCAGCTCCTTGGCGACCTTCCTGTCACCGGCAGCCTCGGCCACCAGCGCCTCGGCGGCGCCGGTCAGATAGGCGATCTCAACCTCGCCTAGCAGCAGGGTCTGGCGGGATTTCTTGTCGGCGCCCTTGTCGCCATAGACGACTTTCAAAAGCGCCTCTTTCACCTCCTTGGCGATCTCCTCGTCGACGCCCTCGGCCCAATCGCCGAACACCTTGTGATCGACGATCTCGCGCGACCGCCAGGCGGCGTCGGCGCCGTCGATATTGGCCAGCGCATGCGGGTCCTCGGCCAGCCGCCAGTGGCGTTTCAGGCATTGCGAACTGACCCGGGTGCGCAGGCTGCCGCCATAGGGCAGCCGCTTGGCCAGCCCGGCGTCGTCGCGGTTCAGCAGCGCCGCGGTATAGGGGGCGAGGAAATGGATTTGCAGGAAACGGGGGTCAGACATCGGATTGTTCCTCCACTGGGCTGTCCTGGGGGCTGTCTTGGGGCGTGTCTTGGCGGCGGTCGAGCCGGGCGTAATAGGCCCGCGCGATGGCGCGACCGTCTTCGTTCAACACCGCCCAGGCGAGACTGGGCACGTCGAGTTTCGGGTGATTGCGCGCCAGGGCACGAACGGCGCGTTCCAGCGCCTCCAGCCGGGCCGCGCCACGGGCGGCCAGCAGCCGGGCCAGACGCTGTTCGGAAAAGGCCGGCTGGGTCAGATGGGCGTGCGCGTCGCCGCCATCGGCCAGCGCTGCGCCGAACGGGCGGCCGTCGACATGCAGGCTTTCGGTGGCGCTGGCGGGCGTCAGCAGCGCCAGCATCTTGGTGATGCGGCGCCATTTCTCCTCCTCATGCGGCGCGATGCCATAGCGCGCCACCACCCGCCAGAACAGCGGCGCACCGCCCGCGTCCATCCGTCTTGCCGCCGCACGCTCCCCGGCATCGGCGCGCAGCAGTTCCGCCGCGATCCCCAGGGCGCGCCGGCCCACCTCTGTTCCCGGTTCAGGCATGTTCCGCCTCCCTCACCCCGATTTCCCTGAATATCCGCGCCAGCCCGGCCTCCAGCGCCTGCCGCCCGCGCACCTCGGCCCGCGGCCGCATGATCCCGGTGCAGGGAATGCCGGGGGCGGCACGGTTGAATTCGGTGCGGGCGGCGCCGGCCAGATGCCGCACGAAGGCCAGCTGCGCCGCGGCGATTCCCTCGGCTGTGCCCACCTCCAGCTTGGCCCAGAGCGCCGGGAAGAAGGCCGCATCGGCCACCCGCTGCAGCGCCGCCCGCGCCGGCTGGCTGCGGGCGTATTGCGCCCGGCCGAGCTTGTCCCAATTTCCCTCGGCCGCGATCAGCGCCAGACCGTTGCGCAGCGCCTTGTCGACCTCGGCGATCAGCGCGACCTGACCTTTGGCCAGATCCACCGCGCGGGTGGAGAACATCTCTCTCACCGCCGCCTTGGGCACCGGGATCACCCGCGACTTGAAACCGTCGGTCTTGGAATTGCCGCGGGCGAACGCCTCGGCGATCAGCACCATCGGTTGCGCCGCCTCCTCCGGCGCGGCCTTCGCCAGCGGCGGCGCGTCCCATTCGCCGCCGTAAAACAACGTGTTCAGCAGGTCATAGCTCCAGTCCCGCTCGCCCAGCGTCAGCGTCTTGGTCTCGCCCAGATGCACCGGCGCCCAGGGATCGCCAGTCACGCCCTTGGCCTCCTTCGCCTCGATCCGCGCGGCTTTCGAGGTGGTGCGGACCGCCGCCAGCCCCTGCGGCCCGTCGATCATGCGGACCCGGCGACAGACCTCGATAAACAGCGGATCGAGCCGGTCGAGCGACAACGCCTGTTTCTCCGGCCAGGGCAGGCACCATACCAGCGCCGCGCCGGCGATCCCCTGCCGCCCGGCCAGCAATCGCGTCACGTCGCGCCGCCACCAGGCCGAAGGATCGACCACCCGGCCGCCCTGCGCCGCCGGTGCCAGCGCCAGCATCGCCCGCGACGACGACCCACCGTTCATCCGCGCGATGCCATAGTTTCCGGCGCCGCCGAACCCCTCCATCGTCTGCAGGCTGACGAGGGCAAAGATCCAGTCCTGCGGCGCCGCCAGATGCGCGATCTCTCGCTTGAGATCGTGGTTGCGCGAGGTGATCACCATATCCAGCAGATCCGGCGTCTCCACCGCGCTCCACTTCAGCCCGCCCGGATCGGGCGGCTGCAGAAAGGCGGGGGTGCCGGGGTTCTCGACCACCAGATGCCAGGGGGCATCCTCGGGGAAATCCGGCGTCAGACGGCACAGGGCGGCGCGCCAGTCGTCCTCTGCCACCGGCGGATCGGCCAGATCGGCGGCGGACAGCGCCAGCACCCCGAGCTGGACCAGAAACATGTGCCAGGCCGGGCGCTGATGCGGCCTGAGCGCGGGGAAAGCGGCG
>JBFXGQ010000486.1:0-4027 GCA_050177915.1 Pseudodonghicola sp.
GACCGCCGGTGATGAAGAGGGAATCGATCTCCTCGCCCATGGCGCCGGCGATGTCGGTGTGGATGCCGTCGCCGATGGCCAGAATCGCCGCCGTCGGCACATCCGCCCCCAGCGCCGTCAGCCGCCGCCGGGCCAGATCGTAGATCGGCGGATGCGGCTTGCCGAAATAGAGGCTTTCGCCGCCCATCTCGGTATAGAGCCGGGCCAGCGCGCCGGCGCACCATTCGCGGGTCTCGCCGCGGTCGACCACGATGTCGGGGTTGGCGCAGAGCAGCTTCAGCCCCTTCTGCTTGGCGTAGAGGAACTGCGCGCGGTTCTCTGCCGGGTCGGCCATCGGATCGAACGGGCCGCAGCAGACGATGCCCTCGGCCTCGTCCAGCTCGACCCGGGTGATTTCCAGCGGGTCCTCCAGCACATGGATCGGCTCGAAAAAGCCCTGGTCGCGTTCCCATTCCCCCATGAACCAGACCTTCTGGCCGACCACGCCCTCGAACATCGCGGCACGGGCGCTGTCGCCGCTGGTGGCGATGGTGTCATAGGCGTCTTCGGGCACGCCGAAGATCTTCAGCTGTTCGGCGACGCCGGCGCGGGGTTTCGGCGAATTGGTCACCAGCACCACGATGCCGCCCTTGCGGCGATAGTCCTGCAGCGCCGCGACCGCCTCGGGGTAGGCGGTGACGCCGTTGTGCACGCAGCCCCAGAGATCGACGAACAGCGCGTCGTAGCGGTCGGAAATCTCGGAAAGCGCGGTGATGATCTGGGTCATGATTGGGCCGTCTGTTCTTTGGAGGATCTGGGGCGGCCCAGGGCGGCTCAGCGCCGGGGCCGGTGAGTTGCGCCCACTAACACCGGATTGTGACAGGATGACAACGGGATTCCGCCCCGGCGCGCGGCGGGGCGCCGGCGCCGATCCGTCACGCGGCGTATTCACGCAGCCCGCACGGCGGGTTAGACCCGATCCATGCAGAATCTGGTCATTCTCCTGGCGATCGTCGCCGCGCTCGGCCTGCTCATGCTGCAGCGGCTTTCCGAGGCGCGGTCGTGGCGGGCGACGGTGACGCCGCTGGCCTCGATCATCGGCAGCGGCTTTCTGGTGCTGGGGCCGATCCTGGACGACTCCTACGGGCGCTATGCGCCGGTGGTGATGGCAGCGCTCTGTCTCGGTGCCTGGGCCTTCGGCGCGGCGATCCGGTTCAATATCGCGCGGATCGACCGGACCGCGAACCAGCGCAGCCGAGCCGAGGATGCGATCGAGCTGGCGGCCTCCTGGGCGCTGGCCTTCGCCTATGTGATCTCGGTCTCCTATTACCTGAACCTCTTCGGCGCCTTCGCGGTCAGCCTCACCCCGCTCGACAGCCCGGTCCATGCGCGCGAGGTGACCAGCGCGGTGCTGCTGCTGGTGCTGGTGGTGGGCTGGACCCGCGGCTTCGGCGCGCTGGAGCGGATGGAGCAGGTGGCGGTCAGCCTCAAGCTCGCCATCATCCTCGGGCTGCTGGTGGGGCTGGCGCAATATGTGGCGCGGCACGCCGCGGCGGGGGATCTGGTGCTGAACGATCCGGGGCTGGGCGGCTGGCCGGCGGTGACCCTGGCCTTCGGGCTGATCGTCACCGTGCAGGGGTTCGAGACCGCGCGGTATCTCGGCGAGACCTATGACGCCCGCACCCGGATCCGGGCGATGCGGCTGGCGCAGGGTTTGGCGACGCTGATCTACATGGTCTACATCTGCCTGCTGGCCTTCGACTTTCCCCCCGGCAAGGTGGCGCTGAGCGAGACCGCGATCATCGACCTGATGCAACTGGTGGCGCCGGTGCTGCCGGTGCTGCTGGTGGCGGCGGCGCTGGCGGCGCAGTTCAGCGCGGCGGTGGCCGATACCGCCGGCTCCGGCGGGCTGGTGGCCGAGCTGACGCGGGGCCGGGTGAGCTCGCGTCAGGCCTATGCGCTGCTGGTGGCGGTGGGGCTGCTGCTGACCTGGAGCGCCGATGTGTTTCAGATCATCAGCTACGCCTCGCGCGCCTTCGCGCTCTACTACGCGCTGCAGGCGGCGATTGCGGCGGCAGGCGCCTGGCGGACGCCCGGCGCGCCCTGGCGGGCGCCGGCCTTTGCCGCGCTGGCGGTGCTGGGCGCGGCGATCGCGGCCTTCGGCACCCCGGTGGAATAGGGCTGAGGGCCTGCCGGGTGGCTGTCGGGCTGCGCGTCTTCGGACATGAAAAATCCCGCCGGCAGCGCCGGCGGGATGATCAATGGCCGGGGATGAGCTTGGGGCTCAGACCTTCAGGCTCGGGATGATCTGCTTCTTGCGGCTCATGATGCCGGGCAACACCACGGTATCGCCCTCGACCTTGGCGCCAAAGCTCTTCTCGGCGACGGTCTTGACCAGATCGTTCGGCACCAGCAGCGTGGCTTCCTCGTTCAGGATGTCGATGACGAACAACAGGACCTGATCGGCGCCGTCTTCCTTGGCCACGTCCACCATCGAGTTCATCAGGCTGTCCTTGCGGTCCAGCACGATCTTCGGCGCGGTGGTTTCCAGCACCGAGACGCGGAATTCGGTGCCGTCGATGTTGTATTCCTTCGAGTCCATGCGCAGCAGCTCGGCGTCGGAGAAGGCGGAGACGTCCGATTTCGCCTCGAACAGCTCGGCGGCATAGGAGGGGATGTCGACGCCCAGCTCGGCTGCCAGCTTCTGCGCCACGGCCTTGTCGTGATCGGTGGTGGTGGGGCTGCGGAATTCCAGCGTGTCGGAGAGGATGCAGGACAGCGCCGCGCCCTTGATCGCCTCGGGCATCTTGTCGGCGTCATCGCCCATCAGGTCGATCATGATGGTGGCGGTGCAGGCCAGCGGCCGCACGGTGATGTCGATCGGACCCTTGGTTTCGATCCCGCCGACCAGCTTGTGGTGATCGATGATGGCGCGGATGTCGGCGGCGTTGATGTCGGCCGGCAGCTCGGCCGGGTTGTTGGTGTCGACGATCACCACCGGCGCGCCGGCGTCGACGGCCGAGATGATTTCCGGCTTGTCCAGGTTCCAGCGCTTCAGCACGAAGGCGGCCTCGGTGTTGGGTTCGCCCAGGAGCTTCGGCGCGGCGGCTTCGCCTTTGATCTCGTTCAGGTACCAGGCCCAGACGATGGGCGAGCCGGTGGAATCGGTATCAGGGGATTTGTGGCCAAAGACTTGAATGGTCATGGGGGGCTATCCTGTTCAAAGATGAAACTTGCCGGCCTTATAAGGATGTCGTTTTGGCTTGTCACCATGGCTGAATGGCGCGGCGGCCGTCCTCCGCGCGTCAGAGTCAGAAGGCCGCACGTTCCAGTCTGTACCCCTCCTGGCCGAGCAGATTGAGAAGCCCGTGCTCGCCACTCAGATGGGCGGCGCCGACGGCGATCACGATGGTCGCCTCGTTCCGGTCCAGGATGCGCGGCAGCCAAAGCGCGTTGCGGTTCTTCACCAGCGATGTTTGGAAGTCGTCCCACAACTGGTCCCACTCCGGTTCCGGCAACTGGCTTTGCTCTTTGGCCTGGCGGCGCAGCACCTCCATCTGGAACGCGAGGTCTTCGGCGAAATAGCCTTCGCGCAAGGTGGCGAGGTAATCGGCGGAATTGTCATAGAGCGGCACTGCGACCAGCAGTTCCTTGACCTGTTGATCCAGGGGCTTGGCGTTCATGATGCCTATCAGCTCTTCCATGCGTTCCAGCGAGGCGACCGGCAGGTCTCGCGATTTGGCAATGGCATCCAGGCGCATGTCGAGCCCGGCGCTGGCTTGTTTGTCGATGCGGATGCAGGTCGGTAGTGTCAGCACTTGATCCAGCAACCAGGGCCGCATCTTTGCCGCCATCCAGGGGGCGATCTGGTGTTCGCGCAGGACGGTTGAGAAGCCGGCCCAGTCCTTCTCCCCCATCAACTCGATCAGTGACGGCCCCTCTGTCAGCAGATAGGCCGACATATTGTCGAGCGAGTTGAAGTCGCTCATGTCCTCGGCGGAGACTTCCATCATCAGAAGCTCGGCCTGATCCAGCAGGGGCGACAGCC
>JBFXGQ010000487.1:0-4026 GCA_050177915.1 Pseudodonghicola sp.
GTCATAGACCAGATGCGCGGTCATCCCCAGCGGCAGGTCGTTCAGCATCCGGAAGGCGGCGAAATCGGTATCGTCCAGCTCCTCGGCATCGGCGCTGACATGCGGCAGGTCGTAATGGCTGTCCTGAGTGGCGCGGCCATGGCCGGGGATATGCTTGAGCACCGGCAGAACGCCGCCCGCCAGCAGCCCGTCGGCCACCGCGCGGGCCAGCCGCGCCACCGTCTCGGGGTCCGAGCCATAGCAGCGGTTCTTCAGGAACGGATGGGTGCTGTCGAAGGCCAGATCCGCCATCGGCGCGCAATCGCCGTCGATGCCCAGCCCGCGCAGCTCATCGGCGATCAGCCGGTAGCGCAGGACCATCGCCCGCTCGGCCGCCTCGCCGGCGCGCGCCACGTGATCCAGCGGCGGCAGCCATTCGCGCGCCAGCGGCGGCCGCAGCCGCTGCACCCGCCCGCCTTCCTGGTCGATCAGGATCGGGCAGTCGCGCCCCACCGCCGCGCGCATGTCGTCGCACAGCGCCCGGATCTGGTCCGGCGTGTCGAGATTGCGCGCGAACAGGATGAACCCGTAGGGGTTCGCGTCGCGGAAGAAGGCGGCTTCCTCGGCCGAGAGGCGCAGCCCCTCGGCATCCAGAATGGTGGCGCCGAACCTCACCGAACGGTCACCGGGATACAATCGGCGTTCTCCGCCACCAGGGCCGAGCAGAACCGGCGCGCATCGCTCAGGTCGGCAAAGCCCGCCGCCCGCAGCCGGTAGAAGGTGCGGCCGCCGCTGCTGGCCTTCTGGATGACCCGTTTCTTGCCGTCCATGTAGTCGCCGAAGCGGTCATAGAGCCGGTCCCATTCCTCGCGCGCGATCTCCGGGCTGTCATAGGCGCCGAGCTGCGCCAGCCGGGTGCCCGAGCCGAGCGTCTCCGCCTCGACATCGAGATCGGTCGAGGCCATGGCATCCTGCGCCGCGCTCAGGGCGGCGGCGACATCCGCGCTCATCCGGTTGCTGTCCAGCCGCGCCGGCCGCAGCATCGGCCGCGGCGACACCTTCACCCCCGGCGCCAGCAGCACCTCGGGATCGAGACTGGCGAACTGTTCGCTTTCGCTCGCGGTGTCATTCTCGCCATCGCCCAGTTCCAGCGCGTCGGGCTGCGCGATCCGGTCGGCGGCCTCATCGCCAAGCGGCGCTACGCCGTCGGTCAGCTGCTGCACCAGCGCGTCGACCGATCCGTCGCGGAACGCATCGACCGCGCCCGGATCGACCGCGGCGGTCCTGAGTTGTGCGTCTTTGCTCTGGCTCGGTGCCATCGGCACATCCTCGTCGGCCAGCCCGATCGGACGCGGCGCCAGCGCCAGCCGGTCCGGCGGCGGTGCCGCGGTGCCCTGCGCCGCGACCGCATTGACCGCCAGCCCCTGATGATCGGCCGCCTCGCCGCCCGGATCCTCGGGCGGCACCCGCATCGGGCCTTCCAGCGCCCGCACCACCGGCACGCCGCTCACATCCCGCACCATCAGCTTGTAGCCCCAGACCCCGACCCCGACGACCAGCGCCAGAGAGGCCAGCGCCCCGGCCACGTTCACCACCCGGCCAAGCGCCCCGCGGTCACGACCCTGCGCAACATGTTCGCCATCCTGCGGAGTCTCGTCCTCCGCATACAGCTCGTCCCCATACACGCCGTACGTGTATTCGATATCCGCCATGTCCGCCTCACTGCCCTTCGGCACGGGAAAATGCCCGTGCTCGGGTCCTCTTGTCTACTGCCTCGGGCCGGCGGTTCGGGCGGCTTTGTTACCGCATCTCCTGCGCCGGCGTTACTCCAAGAATACCAAGGCCTGCGGAAATAACAACGGATACGGCACGCGCAAGTGCCATTTTTGCCTGGCTTGTGGCCAGATCGCCCTCCTGGATGAATCGCAGCTCGGGCAATTCGTTGCCCCGGTTCCACAGCGCGTGGAAATCGCCGGCCAGTTCGTAAAGGTAGAAGGCGACCCGATGCGGCTCATGCGCGCGGGCGGCGGTTTCGACCAGGCGCGGCCATTCGGCCAGCTTCTTGGCCACCGTCAGCTCCGCCTCATGCGAGATCGCCGCCAGATCGGCGGCCTGCAGTACGGCGTCCTCGGTGGCGATCCCGGCCTCGGCCGCCTTGCGCATCACGCTCATGATCCGGGCATGGGCATATTGCACGTAGAACACCGGGTTCTCGCGGCTCTGCTCCAGCACCTTGTCGAAATCGAAATCCAGCGGCGCGTCGTTCTTGCGGGTCAGCATGACGAAGCGGGTCACATCGGGCCCCACCTGATCGACCACATCGCGCAGGGTGACGAAGTTGCCCGCCCGCTTGGACATCTTGAAGGGCTCGCCGTTCTTGAACAGCTTGACCAGTTGGGTCAGCTTGATGTCGACCGGCACGCGGCCTTCGGACAGCGCCGAAACGGCGGCCTTCATCCGTTTGACATAGCCGCCGTGGTCGGCGCCGAAGACGTCGATCAGCTCGTCGAAGCCGCGGGTGATCTTGTCGTAGTGATAGGCGATGTCGGGGGCGAAATAGGTCCAGCTGCCGTCCGACTTCATGATCGGCCGGTCGACATCGTCGCCATGGTCGGTCGATTTGAACAGGGTCTGCTCGCGCGGTTCCCAATCCTCGGGCGTCTTGCCCTTCGGCGGCTCCAGCACGCCGCGATAGATCAGCCCCTTGCCGCGCAGATATTCGATCGCCGCCTCGATCCGCCCGGTGCCATAGAGCGATTTTTCCGAGAAGAAGACATCCATCTTTACCCCCAGCGCCGCCAGGTCGCCGCGGATCAGCTCCATCATCTTGTCGGTGGCATAATCGCGCAGCTAGGCCAGCCAGACCGATTCCGGCTGGTCCACATAGCGATCGCCGATCTCCGCGGCCAGCACCTTGCCGACCTCGATCAGATATTCGCCGGGATAGGTGCCCTCGGGGAAATCGACCTCGGTCCCCAGCGCCTCGAGATAGCGCAGATAGACCGAGCGGGCCAGCACATCGACCTGGGCGCCGCCGTCGTTGATGTAATATTCGCGGGTGACGTCATGACCGGTAAAGGCCAGCAGGCTGGCCAGCGCGTCGCCGAAGACCGCGCCGCGGGTATGGCCCACATGCAGCGGACCGGTCGGGTTGGCCGAGACATATTCGACGTTGATCTTGCGCCCCTGCCCGATGTCCGAACGGCCGAAGGCGGTGCCCGCCGCCAGCGCCGCGCCGATCATGTCGCGCCAGACGCCCGGCTCCAGCCGCAGGTTCAGGAACCCCGGACCCGCCACCTCGGCCCCGGCGATGCGGTCGTCCTGGGCCAGACGCGGCGCCAGCGCCTCGGCGATGTCACGCGGCTTCATCTTCGCCGGCTTGGCCAGCACCATGGCGGCATTGGTCGCCATATCGCCGTGGGCGGCGTCGCGCGGCGGCTCGACCGTGACGTTGTCCATCGCCAGCCCCTCGGGCAGCAGGCCCTCTGCGGTCATGGCGGCGAGGCTTTCAAGCACGAGCGCGCGGATATCGGCGAAGATGTTCATACCGTGTCTTCCTTCGTAGAGCGGGCCTTGGTGGAGCGCGCCGGGTCTAGCATCTTTGCGCCCAAGGTCAATCCTGCGCGCCGTCTGGGCCGCCTTCGGCCTTCGGTTCGGGCCCGGGTTCCGGCTCGGGTTCCGGCTCGGGCGGCGCCAGATGGATCACCCGCACCTCGGCCCCCAGCCTGGGGTCGCTGCCGTCCGGCCGCAGCTCGTACAGACGCAGCGCGCCGCGCTCGGCCAGCTCTCCGATCAGGATGCTGTCGGGATAGCGGGCGCGAAAGGCGCGATAGCCGAACTCCGCGCTCAGCCGCGTGGCGCGCACCTGCCAGCCCTGATGCATCAGCCGGCTCAGCTCGCCATAGGTGCGGCCGCCGACGAAGCGCTTGCCGCCCAGTGTGCGCGGCAGGGCATGGCGGCGGGTCTCCAGCGCCTCGCGGCGCAGCTGGAACACATTGGCGCGGCCGTATTCCGGCGCCAGATCGGTGGTGACCAGCGTATTATAGG
>JBFXGQ010000488.1:0-4017 GCA_050177915.1 Pseudodonghicola sp.
GGGGCATGGACCGATTTGCGGGCCGGGCGTCTTGTGGCGCGCCGGCCCGTGGCGCCTTCGGCGCCTGCCTCCGGCGGGAGTATTTATCGCGAAAAGAAGGGGTTGGGGTGTGATCCTCATCTGTCGCGCCAGGCAGCGTGCGGCGGGGTGAGCTGGCGTTAACCCCTGTGGCGCAGCCTTTGCCCGTTTCCGAACGGGAGGGTGCGAATGCAGAGCGTGCGGCAGATCGCCGAAGAGATCGTGGAGCGGGAGGGCGGCTTTGTCGACGACCCCGACGATCCGGGCGGCGCGACCAATCACGGGGTCACCATCCATACCCTGCAGCGGCTGGGGCTGGACCTGACCGGCGACGGCAGCGTCACGGTCGCCGACGTGCGGGCGCTGAGCCGGGCGCAGGCGGTGGAGATCTTCGTCACCCAATATTACCAGCGCCCCCGCATCGCCGAGCTGCCGGCGGCGCTGCAGCCCTCGGTCTTCGACATGTATGTCAATGCCGGCGCCAATGCGGTGAAGATCCTGCAAGGCCTGCTGCGCGAGATGGGCTATGCGGTGACGGTCGACGGGGTGATCGGGCCGCAGACCCTCGCCGCGGCCGGGGCGGCGGCCGCGCCCGATCCGGTGACGCTGCGCGATGCCTATGGGGTGGCGCGGCGGAATTATTATTTCCGGCTGGCCGATGCCCGGGTGGCGAGCCGCAAGTACGCCCGCAGCCGGGCCGGCGGCAAGGGCGGCTGGATCCTGCGGGCCGAGGCGTTCCTGTCGCCGCGCTATCATCTGAGCGACCAGGCCTTTCGCGCCCGCGTCGCGGCCTGGGGGTGAGCGGCATGATGGGCGAGATCCTGGTTTCGATTTTCGGAAACGGGCGCAACGTGTTGCGCGAGACATCCGAAGTGTTCCGCGAGAATGCCGAGGCGGGGGCGGCGCGGGGCGCGACGCTGCAGGGCCAGGCGATGGCGCAGCTGGGGGCGGAATTCGGCGGCCCCCGCTGCGGCTGGTTCGACCGGCTGATGGATGCGGTGAACCGGCTGCCGCGCCCGGCGCTGGCGCTGGGAACGCTGGGGCTGTTCACCGCGGCGATGGTCGACCCGCTGTGGTTCGCCGCCCGCATGCAGGGGCTGGCGCTGGTGCCGGAACCGCTGTGGTGGCTGCTGGGGGTGATCGTGTCGTTCTATTTCGGCGCCCGCTATCAGGTGAAGCATCAGGCGTTCCAGCGCGACATCGCCGCGACGCTGGGCCGGGCGCCGCAGGTGGTGGAGAGCATCGCCGCGCTGTCGCGGCTGCGCGCCGGCAGCCCGGGGGCGGCCGATACCCGGGCGGATGCGCAGCTGGCGCTGTCGGTCACCCGGCCCGAGGCCAATCCGGCGTTGGAGGACTGGCGGGCGCTGCGGCGGGGCTAAGCCGCAGCGGCGGAACATATCTGGTTGCGACAATGTGATCGCCGGGCGCCGCCGAAAGGGATTGGCCGCGCCCGGCGCCGGCCCTATACAACGGGGCATGATTACAGAACTCGGTCACTTCGCCCTGGTGCTGGCCTTCATGGCCGCAATTGTCCAGATGATCGTCCCGATGGTGGGGGCGCAGAAACGCTGGTCCGGCTGGATGGCCGTGGCCGAACCCGCCGCGACGCTGCAATTCCTGATGACGGGATTTGCCTTCGCGGCGCTGATGCATGCTTTCGTCACCTCGGATTTCTCGCTGCGGGTGGTGGTGATGAACTCGCATTCGGCCAAGCCGATGCTCTACAAGATCAGCGGGCTGTGGGGGAACCACGAGGGCTCGATGCTGCTGTGGGTGCTGATCGTGTCGCTGTTCGGCGCCACCGCGGCCTGGTTCGGCGGCAACCTGCCGCCGACGCTCAAGGCGCGGGTGCTGTCGGTGCAGGCGGCGATCGGCGTGGCCTTCTACGCCTTCATCCTGTTCACCTCGAACCCCTTCCTGCGCCTGGCGGTGCCGCCGTTCGATGGCGAGGATCTGAACCCGCTGCTGCAGGATCCGGGGCTCGCCTTCCATCCGCCGTTCCTCTACCTCGGCTATGTGGGCTTGAGCATGTCGTTCAGCTTCGCCGTCGCCGCGCTGATCGAAGGCCGCGTCGATGCCGCCTGGGCGCGCTGGGTGCGGCCCTGGACGCTGGCGGCCTGGATCTTCCTCACCATCGGCATCGCGCTGGGGTCCTGGTGGGCCTATTATGAACTCGGCTGGGGCGGCTTCTGGTTCTGGGACCCGGTCGAGAATGCCTCCTTCATGCCCTGGCTGCTGGCCGCGGCGCTGCTGCACTCCGCCATCGTGGTCGAGAAGCGCGAGGCGCTGAAGAGCTGGACCATCCTGCTGGCGATCCTGGCCTTCGGCTTCTCGCTGATCGGCACCTTCATCGTGCGCTCGGGCCTGCTGACCTCGGTGCATGCCTTCGCCAACGATCCCGAGCGCGGCGTCTTCATCCTGATCATCCTGGCGGTGTTCACCGGCGGCGCGCTGACGCTCTATGCGGCGCGGGCCAGCGCCATGGAGGCGCGCGGCGTCTTCTCGATGGTCAGCCGGGAAAGCGCGCTGGTGGTCAACAACATCCTGCTGGCGGTCTCCAGCTTCGTGGTGTTCTTCGGCACGCTCTGGCCGATCGTGGCCGAGATGGCGTTCGACCGCAAGCTGAGCGTCGGGCCGCCGTTCTTCAATTCTGCCTTCACCCCCTTCATGCTGCTCCTCGGGCTGATCCTGCCGGTGGGCGCGATGCTGCCGTGGAAGCGCGGCCGGCTGGGCCGCACCGCCTGGTCGCTGCGCTATGCCTTCGTGCTGGCGCTGGCGCTGGCGCTGCTGGTCTGGGCGATGCAGACCGGGCGCAGCGCGCTGGGGCCGGTGGGCGTGTTCCTGGGCGCCTGGGTGGTCTCCGGCGCGGCGGTCGATCTGTGGTCGCGCAGCGGCCGCGGGTTCAATCGCTTCGGTCGTCTGGTCCGGCTGCCGCGGGCCGACTGGGGCAAGGCTACGGCGCATGCCGGGCTGGGGGTGACCATCTTCGCCATCGCCGGGCTGACCGCCTGGGAGCAGGAGGATATCCGCGTGGTGCAGCTGGGCGCGCCCTTCGAGGTCGGCAGCTACCGGCTGACGCTCGACAAGGTCGAACAGCTGCGCGGGCCCAACTATTTCTCGACCACCGGCACGGTGACGCTGGAGCAGGGCGGCAAGACGGTCTCGACCCTGCACCCCGAGAAGCGGACCTATCCGGTGGCGCAGATGCCGACCACCGAGGCGGCGATCGACAATGGCTTCACCCGTGATGTCTATGTGGTGATCGGCGACAAGCAGGATGACGGCGGCTGGACCGTGCGCACCTATATCAAGCCCTTCGCCAACTGGATCTGGGGCGGCGCGCTGCTGATGGCCTTCGGCGGGGTGCTGAGCCTGAGCGACCGGCGCTTCCGCGTCGCCGCCGGCGCCCGCAAGGCCGCGGCCCGGCCGGTGCCGGCGGAATGAGCCGGCTGGTGCCGATCCTGCGCGGCCTGCTGGTCGCGGCGACGCTGGCGCTGGCGGCGCCGGCGGGCGCCGTGCTGCCGGACGAGATCCTGGCCGATCCGGCGCTGGAGGCCCGCGCGCGGGAGATCAGCAAGGATCTGCGCTGTCTGGTCTGTCGCAACGAGAATATCGACGAATCCAATGCCGATCTGGCCCGCGACCTGCGCATCCTGGTGCGCGAGCGGCTGGTGGCGGGGGACAACGACGAACAGGTGGTGGCCTATATCGTCGACCGCTACGGCGAATACGTGCTGCTGCGCCCCACCACCAAGGGGGCGAACTGGCTGCTCTGGGCGGCGGGACCGCTGATGCTGCTGATGGCGGCGGGGCTGGGCTGGGTCTATCTGCGCGGCCGGTCGAAGGCGGCGCATCCGCAGGACGCGGCGCTGACGCCCGAGGAACAGGAGCGGCTGCGCCGTATCCTCGAGGGGTAGGGCGCAGGTTGTCCCGCGCCGCCCTGCGGTTGGGGCGGAACAGTCCGGTTTGACGATCTTCATCGGGGAATGCGCAACGCGC
>JBFXGQ010000489.1:0-3972 GCA_050177915.1 Pseudodonghicola sp.
CGTGTCGACCTACGCCCATATGTTCGCCTGCTGGGAGACGCTCTATGTCATCAAGGCGGGGATGGAGGATGCGGGCTATCAGGGCTTCAAGGATCGCCCGGCGCTGATCGAGGCGGTCGAGGCGATGACCGACATGCCGCAGTCGAACGAACACCCGCAGGGGCCGAAGCGGTTCAACGGCAAGACCCACCAGGTGTTCGGCCAGCAATACGTCAGCCGGGTCGAGGGCGGCAAACTGCTGGTGCAGCACGCCACCTCGCTCGAGGACGGCTTCTACCCGGACGAGACCGACTATACCAAGATGTCGTTCTGAGTGGTTTGCCGGGGCGGGGTGACCCGTCCCGGCGGCGAAACGGTCAAGGGACCCGGAAAAGACCGGTCGGGATCAGTCGGTTTGCCGGCAATGTATCTGGTCCGACTGGTCGAAACGGATACCGTCCAGCGAGGCAGCCTGCCCGCAATAGTAGGCTTTGCATTGATGGGTCGGGTCGGATAGGGCGACCCCGCCATCGGGCGAAGTGATGATCTTCAACGTGCAGCCCTGGGCGAACTCCCGATCCGCATAAAGCCAGCCGCCGGGCGCCGGATCGGCGACACCTTCCATAAAACAAGTGTATCGGACCATCGCCGAGCTGGTTACGACGAAATGCGCTCTGCCGTCCGGCTGCAAGTCCAGCCGAACGGAGGCATCCGGTTTGTCGAAGCAATAGCGTCCCGTCGGGGCGGCGGGCGTCTGTGTCGTTTGCGGCGCGCAGGGGAGTGCGGAGAGGCGCCACCCCGGCCCGGCGATGTCGTCGATGCGGATGAAGCCGTCTTCTTCGATGAAGTCGTAGGTGATCTGAGCCAGCTGTTCAAAATTTCTGAAGCGTGCCGTCACGCTTTTTCGCCCCGCGCTTTGTTGCGTCGTAACGACCAGGCTTTGCGCGATTTCCTGCGCGTTGAATCCGTTTCCGGGTATGTCGAGAGCAAAGTCGAAGCAGCTGCGGGCGTAGCTGTTTCGATAGCTGTCGTTGGCTGCGAAAAACGCCACCTGACGGCGGGAAAAGAACTGCGCCCGCTGCGAGGGGGAGGAGAGGAACCCGATGCCTTTTGTCCCTGCCGGCCCCGGCTGGGAGTAGGAAAGGTAGACCCAGCGGATCAGATCCTCGGGGGTCTGCGCTCCGGCGGGCGCCGTCAGTACGGCGCAGACGGCAAAGAGCCAGGCGATCAGGCGTCGAAAGTGCATGGTCTTCTCCCCGTGGCTCGCTTGAGTTGCATGCCACTTTAGGTGACGGTCGTCGTTCCTCCAAGCATGGTTCAGCCCGTCGATGGAATTCTTGCCGGGAAACAGAAGCTTGTCCTTGCCCCCGAGGGCAAGCTGCGCAATCTTGCCGCGATGGATTTTGGACCCTATCTGATGCTCGCCTCGCTGGAGGGCGCGGTGACCGCCGCGGTCCTGGCGCTGACCGCCGTGGGGCTGAGCCTGGTGTTCGGCGTCATGCGGGTGGTCAATGTCGCCCATGGCGAATTCTTCATGCTGGGCGCGGTGCTGGCCTGGTGGATCGCCAGCCATGTCGGCGGGCCGCCGGCGCTGGGGTTCATCGCGGCGCTGGTGATCGCGCCGCTGGCGGTGGGGGCGCTTGCCGCGCTGGCCGACATGACCATCCTCAAGCGGGTCAACTACGACCCCGAGCGGACCATCGTCGCCACCATCGGCATCCTCTACATCCTGCAGCAGCTCACCCTGATGACCTACGGCCCCGAGGCGCGGCCGGTCGAGCCGCCGTTCAACACCCGCCTCGCTCTGCCCTGGTTCGAATGGGGCGAGGGCGGCCTGCAGCTTTACTGGCCCTGGGGGCTGAGCACGACCAGCTACAAGCTCGCCGTGATCGGTGCGGCGGCGGTGGTGCTGCTGGGGGTCTGGGCGCTGATGGCGCGGACCCGGATCGGCCTGCTGATGCGGGCGACCCAGCTGGACCGCGAAATGGCGCTGGCCTTCGGCATCCCGGTCGAGCGGGTCTATGCCACGGTCTTCGGCCTGGGCGGCGCGCTGGCGGCGCTGGGCGCGGTGCTGATCGTGCCGATCCAGCAGGCGCATTACCTGATGGGCGGCGATCCCCTGCTGCTGTCCTTCATCGTGGTGATCATCGGCGGCTTGGGCAGCCTGCCCGGCACCGTGGTGGCGGCCGTGCTGATCGGCCTCAGCGACGGCATCATCTCGGTATTCTTCTCGCCGACGCTGGCCAAGATCCTCGCCACCCTGCTGGTGGCGCTGGTGCTGGTGTTCCGGCCGCAGGGCCTGTTCGGGGTGAAGTCGCGATGACCGAGGGCACCAAGACCGCGCTGCTGCACGGCGGCATCCTGCTGCTGCTCTTCGCGCTGCAATTCCTGCTGCCGGCCTATCACCACGGCAACCTGGCGCGCATCATGGTGCTGGCGAGTTTCGCCATCGGCTACAACGTGATGTTCGGCTATACCGGGTTGCTCAGCCTCGGCCACGCGCTGTTCTTCGCCGCCGGCATGTACGGCATGGGGCTGGCGGTGCAATACGGCGGCGCCGGGCCGGTGACGGCGATGGCGGCGGGGCTCGGGGCCTCGGTCGTCGTCGCGCTGGCGGTGGGGCTGCTGGCGCTGCGCACCGCAGGCGTCGGCTTCATGATCGTGACGCTGATGTTCGCCCAGGCCGGTTATCTGACGATCCTCTACTTCGGCGCCTACACCCGCGGGGACGAGGGGCTGGTGCTGCAACAGGCCCAGCGGATGCTGGGCGCCATCGACCTGTCGCAGCCCGGCCCGCGCTATTTCGCGGCCTTCACGCTCTTCGCGCTTTGCCTGCTGGCGACGCTGTGGATGGTGCGCTCCCCCTTCGGCAAGGTGCTGATCGCCATCCGCGAGAACGAGGAACGCGCGCGGATGCTGGGCTATGACGTGTTCCGCTACAAGCTGGCCGCGGTGGTGATCTCCGGCACGCTCTGCGGGCTGGCCGGCGCCGCCTATGGCCTCCTTTTCGGCTATGTCGGCGCCACTTTCGCCTCGGTGCAATATTCGATCTTCCCGCTGCTCTGGGTGCTGCTCGGCGGCGCCGGCACCGTGCTGGGGCCGCTGATCGGCACGCTCTTCATGTTCTACCTGATCGACCTCTCCAGCTCGGTCACCAGCGCCTATATGCTGGTCGCCGGCGTGGTGCTGGTGCTGCTGACGCTGTTTGCGCCGCAGGGGCTGGCGGGCGAGATCCGCGCGCGGCTGTGGCGGTGGCTGCCATGACACTGCTCTCCACCCGCGGGCTGTCGCGCAGCTTTGCCGGCCTGCGCGCGGTGCATGAGGTCGATTTCGACCTGCCCGAGGGCGAGATCCGCGCCCTGATCGGCCCCAATGGCGCCGGCAAGACCACCTTCGTCAGCCTGCTCTGCGGCCGCATCCCGCCCTCGTCCGGCCAGGTGATCTTCGATGGCCGCGACATCTCGGCCCTGCCGGCGCACCGGCGGATCGGCCTCGGCATGGCCTATACCTTCCAGATCACCTCGGTCTTCGCCCGGCTCAGCGTGTTCGAGAACGTGGCGCTGGCCGCCCGCCGCCGGGTGCAGGGCCGCGCCGCGGTGGAACAGGCGGTGATGACCGCGCTGGAACAGGCCGGGCTGCACGACCGCCCCGATCAGATCGCCGGCGATCTCAGCTATGGCCATCAGCGGCTGCTGGAGATCGCCATGGGGCTGGCGCAGGCGCCGCGGCTGCTGATCCTCGACGAGCCGACGCAGGGGCTGTCGGATGCCGAGATCGCCGCCTTCAAGGCGCTGATCCGCGGCCTTTCCACCACCATCCTGCTGATCGAGCACAATATGAGCGTGGTGATGGAGACCGCCGACCGGGTCACCGTGCTGAACTTCGGCGAGATCCTGGCCGAAGGCACGCCGCAGGAGATCCACGCCAATGCGGATGTGCAGGCCGCCTATCTGGGAACGGGCTGATGCTGCAACTGGACAAGATCAACGCCGG
>JBFXGQ010000490.1:0-3963 GCA_050177915.1 Pseudodonghicola sp.
AATATTTCTGATCCGCAAGAAGAACTTACTTGAACCAGGGTGCACGGGCCTCGACGATCAGGCGACCGGCGGTCTCCTCGTCGATGCCGGCCATCTCGGCCAGTTCGTCCGTGGCCATTTCGGCCAGCTCCTCGGCAGTCTGGATGCCTTGTGTTTCAAGACAAGCGGCAATTTCGTCCGTCATGCTGGCGAGATCGCTCAGGGCCAGCACCTCGCTACCCTCCTCGCTCTCTTCCGAGGCGATGGCGCGGGTCAGCAAGGCATCACGGGCACGGTTGCGCAGCTCCTCGATGGTCTCCTCGTCGAAGCCCTCGATTTCGAGGAACTCGGATAGCGGCACGTAGGCAATCTCCTCCAGGCTGGAGAAGCCCTCCTCGACCAGCACGGAAGCCACCTCCTCGTCCACGCCCAGGGCCTCGACGAAGGTACGGGCGATGCGCTGGGCCTCGGCTTCGCTCTTTGCGCTGGCTTCATCCTGGGTCATGACGTTCAGGCGCCAGCCGGTCAACTGGCTCGCCAGACGGACGTTCTGGCCACCGCGGCCAATGGCCTGGGAGAGCTTCTCCTCGGTCACCGCGATGTCCATGGTATGGGTGTCCTCGTCCACCACCACGGACACGACCTCGGCCGACGACATGGCGTTGATAACGAACTGCACCGGGTTCTCGTCCCAGACGATGATATCGACGCGCTCGCCGGCAATCTCGTTGGTCACGGACTGCACCCGTGAGCCGCGCATGCCTACACAGGCGCCAACCGGGTCGAGACGCTGGTCTAGGGCTTTGACAGCGATCTTGGCACGCGAGCCCGGGTCGCGGGCGGCGCCCATGATCTGGATCATGCCCTGGCCGACTTCCGGAACCTCGAGCTTGAACAGTTCGATCAGGAATTCCGGTGCGGTACGGCTGCCGAACAGCTGCGGGCCGCGCGGCTCGTGACGCACGTCGCGCAGCCAGCAGCGCAGGCGGTCGCCGGCACGCACCATCTCGCGCGGGATCATCTCGTCACGCGGGATGAACACCTCGATGTTGTTGCCCATGTCGAGGATCACGTTGCCACGCTCCACACGCTTGACCATGCCGAGGATCAGGCTGCCCTTGCGGTCGATGTAGGCATCCACTACCTGCTTGCGCTCGGCTTCGCGCACCTTCTGCACGATGACCTGTTTGGCGGCCTGGGCGGCGATGCGACCGAACTCGATCGATTCGATCTCTTCCTCGACATAGTCACCGGGCTGCGCACCAGGGTCGTCCAAGCGGGCCGCCTCGACGATGATCTCGCGCTCCGGGTTCTCGCTGGTGTCGCCCTCCACCACTAGCCAGCGGCGGTAGGTGGTGTAGTTGCCGCTGTTGCGGTCGATCTGCACGCGCACGTCGATGTCGCCACCGTGGCGCTTGCGCGTGGCAGAAGCGAGCGCGGCCTCGATGGCCTCGAAGATCACGTTTTTGTCGACGCCCTTCTCGTTGGAAACGGCATCGACGACGTAGAGGATTTCTTTGTTCATGTCAGGCAGCCTCGTACGGGCTTAAAATTCGGGTTCAAGATGGGCCTTGTCGATATCGGCATAGGGGAGGCGCAGCGGACCGGTCTCGGTGTCGAGCAGGACCACGTCCCCCTCGACACCGGCCAGGACACCGAGGAAATTGCGTTGCGGGCGTCCCCCCGGCACTGCGGGCGCGCTGCCGGGCAACGGACGCTGCAGGCGGATGCGGGCGCGCTGGCCGGTATAGCGTGCGAAATCCTCGACTCGGAACAGCGGGCGATCGAGTCCGGGCGAGGACACCTCAAGCGTGTACTTGCCGGGGATCGGGTCCTCGACATCCAGCAGGGCACTGACCGCCCGGCTCATGTCGGCGCAGTCATCAACCGTGATGCCGGTCTGGGAATCGATATAGAGACGCAGGCGCGCACGCGTTCCCGGCTGGTACTCGACACCGATGAGGTCAAAGCCGAGATCGCGCGCCAGAGGCGCGAGCACGTCG
This sequence comes from Pseudodonghicola sp., assembly GCA_050177915.1. Classification (GTDB taxonomy): domain Bacteria; phylum Pseudomonadota; class Alphaproteobacteria; order Rhodobacterales; family Rhodobacteraceae; genus Pseudodonghicola. The sequence goes on from JBFXGQ010000490.1 coordinate 1,983, forward strand.
GTCAGGTTGAACGGATCCTGATGCAGCGGACCGATGCCAGGACCCATCTTGGGGGCGTTCATGCTTGAATTCATCACCAGCCTTCAACTCGGGAAATCGACCAATAAAAAAGGCCCTCAAAGGGCCCATGGTCGAGCGCGGCTTGGCTGCCGCATCTGCAAGCCTGGTCCTGCGACCTGAGCGCTTGAAGATCCCATTATTCTAAGGGTGCGCTCCGGGAAGGTCAATGACCTCGCCGGGCGGCGGGGGCGAAGGCCGCCCGCAGGTAAGCACCCATCGACACCAGGGTCATCAGTGCGGCGACATAAAGGAGCACCACACCAATCTCGAAGGTCGGGAGCCCGAGGATCGGCTGGTAGTACAGCAGGGCGAAGATGGCCACCATCTGCAGTATGGTCTTGAGCTTGCCGAGACTGGAGACCGCAACCTTGCGACGCTCGCCGATCTCCGCCATCCACTCGCGCAGGGCGGAGATGGCGATCTCGCGACCAATGATGATGATGGCCGGCAGGGCCAGGACGACGCTGCCATCCCCGTGTTCAGCCACCAGCAGCACCAGGGCGGCGGCGACCATCAGCTTATCGGCGACCGGGTCAAGGAAGGCGCCGAAGCGCGATTGCTGATTCAGCCTGCGGGCAAGGTAGCCGTCCGCCGCATCGGTAATTCCGGCCAGGGCGAAGATGATCGCCGCCAGTGGGAAGGCCCAGGCATGGGGCAGGTAGAACACGGCGATGAACAGCGGAATCATTCCGATGCGCATCCAGGTAAGGATGTTGGGTAAGTTGAGCGGCATGCCTGTCAGCCCTGATGGCTCCGGTTGTCTGAATCAGTGATGAAAATGTTCGTAGATCCGCTGCGCCAGCGCCTTGCTGATGCCGGGCACGCTGGCGATGTCCTCCACTCCGGCACGGCTCAGCGCCTGCAGGCCGCCGAAGTGCTTGAGCAGCTGCTGGCGCCGCTTGCCGCCGACGCCGGGAATAGCCTCCAGCGTTGAGGTCTCACGGGTCCTTGAGCGCCGTGTCCGGTGACCGGTGATTGCGAAGCGGTGGGCCTCGTCGCGTACCTGCTGGATCAGGTGCAATGCCGGTGAGTGGCTCGGCAAGTCGAGCTCACGCCCGCTGTTTGCCAGGAGCAGGGTTTCTTCGCCCGGCCTGCGTTCCGGTCCCTTGGCCACGCCGACCACCAACAGCGTATCGGACAGACCGAGTGCAGCAAGGACGGATTGCGTCCGGGCAACCTGCCCTGCCCCGCCATCGATAAGGAGGACGTCGGGCAGAGCCCCTTCCTCCTTCACCGCGCGGCCGAAGCGGCGCTCCAGGGCCTGCTCCATGGCGGCGTAATCGTCGCCCGGCGTGATGCCCTCGATATTGTAGCGCCGGTAAGCGCTCTTGAGCGGACCTTCAGCGCCGAAAACGACGCAGGACGCCACGGTGGATTCACCGAGCGTGTGACTGATGTCGAAGCATTCAATGCGCGAGGGCGCAACGGCAAGCCCCAGCGCTTCCCGCAACGCCTCCAGGCGTGTTTCGAGGTTGCCGCGCGAAGCGAGGCGCTGGCCAAGCGCGAGCAGCGCGTTCTGGCGTGCCATCTCGACCCAGCGCGCGCGCTCGCCCCGCAGGGAGGGCTGGATGCGTACCCCATGACCGCAGGCCTGGGCCAGGGCCTGTTCGAGCAGCTCCCGCTCGGCGGGGGAATGGCTGACCAGCAGCTCGCGCGGCGGATCGTGATCCAGGTAGACCTGGGCAATGAAGGCCGCAAGGATCTCGCCCTCCTCCAGCCCATCGGTGTTCTGCGGAAAAAAGGCCCGCCCGCCGAGGTTACGGCCATCGCGGATGGTCAGCACCTCGACGCACGCCAGCCCGCCACCCTGTACGCAGGCCAGAACATCCACGCTCCCCCCCTGGGTACTGACGTACTGGCGCTCGCTCACCGCCCGCAGCTGGCTGATGCGGTCGCGCAGCTGGGCGGCCTCCTCGAAGGC
>JBFXGQ010000491.1:0-3954 GCA_050177915.1 Pseudodonghicola sp.
CCGCCGACCCTGCCCCGCGACAATTCGATCAGCGCAAACACGCACGGCGCGACGCACTGCTGGAACAAAAGCTCCAAGCGCGCGGCGCTGATGGTCAAGGCGCCGGCCTTCATGGACGTGGATGGCGTTCCGATCCTGCGGGTAAAGCTGCTGCGGCCCATGGGCACCGAGATTCTTGCGGCCAGCGAATTCTCGACCTCGCACTGGGAGGAGGTCGATGACGCGATGTTCGAACATCTCTGGCAGGCCGAGGTCGACGCCGTACCGGAGTTCACCACCTCGAAGATCACGCTGATCTGCGGCCTCCTTCTGCCGATTTGGGACCGGCTCCCTGCCGACAACATGCGCATCTATCGTCTGCAGACCGAGGATGGGGAGCGCGCCATCGGCCGTCTGGTCAGCCAGGAGCAGCTTCTAAACGTCTATGCGCGCCTTGGGCTCGACTGTCAGATCGAGATGGCGCCGCAGGAGGTCTTAGCTGCGGTGATGGACGCCAGAACGACCCTGACCCTCCTCGGCGGTTACCAGCTGCGCCGGTCGCTGGTCATGGGGCAGCCGAGATGTGAGCTGATAGGCGCGTCAGGTGCGGCCCTGCCGGGGTTGAAGGCCATGGGCTGCTTCACCGAGGTGATCCAGTGGAAGACGCGGGTGTTCATTCCGGTGGATGGCACCGAAGTGCTGGCGCGGGTGCTCGCCGACCATCCGGTTGGCGCCCGCGCCGCGGATGCTGCCGCATGAGCGCGCGGCGCAGCATCGCAGACCTCTCGGCCGATCTGGCAGATCGGGCCGAGAGCTTCTGCCGTCAGTATTTCCCCGAGGGGCGCAAGCAGGGCAACTATTGGCAGGTTGGCGATACCTCGGGGGCCAAAGGTCAAAGCCTCGCCATCCGGCTGCAAGCTCAAGGTGGGCGTAAAGCCGGCGCTTGGGTCGACTATGCTACGGGACAGTATGGTGACCTGATCGACCTGTTGCAGAAACGACTTGGGTCACCCACGCTTCAGGAAACGCTGAGTGAGGCCCGGTCCTTTCTCGGCGAGGCCCCCTGCGCTGCCGTATCTCGTGAAACCCAAAGGGCTGAGCGCCCCGATGCTTTCTCCAGCAAACGCACTGCGCGGGCGCGCAAGCTCTTTGCCGCTGGTAAGCCCGTTCTTGGCACTTTGGCCGCCACCTATCTGCAAGGACGCGGCATCACGCGGCTTGGCCCGGCCTTGCTCTATCACCCGCGGGTCTTTCTGTGGCAGGGCGAGGACGATGCCGATCTACCGCAAGAGGCCCCTGCCCTGCTGGCAAAGATCACCGACAATCGGGGCCAGATCACCGGCTGCGCGCGCACCTATCTCGACTCGTCCACCGGCGGCTTGGCCGCGATCGAGAGCCCGAAACGGATCCTCGGGCAACTGCATGGCCATGCCATCCGCTTCTGGTCCGGCAAGACGCGCTCCGATCTCATTGTCGGCGAAGGTCTCGAGACCACCCTCTCCATCGGCACGGCTCTGCCGGAGTTCGACCTCGCGTCTTGTCTTACTGCCACCCATCTCGGCCTCTTCATCCCGCCGCCGGGCATCCAGCGCATCTGGGTCGCGCGGGACAATGACGAAGCTGGACGTAACGCATCAATGAATTTGCGTAACAAACTGGAATCGCTTGGAATTACGTGTGGTGATCTCGTGCCGAGCATGGACGATTTCACCGACGATCTACGGGCATTTGGCAGACATGCGCTGCGCCGGTCCCTGTTAGAGGCCATGAAGGCGCAAGGTCTGGAGATCGAGGACGGGTGAGCGCCAGTCTCCACTCGTGATGTCCGACGGGGCAAAGGTTCCGCCGGTTCGGTCTGATCCCGTTTGGATAAGGGGAGCGATGAACCGGTGGGTCGGGGCTGAGTGCCCCTCGCCCGGGCAGCAATGCGCCCCGAACCAGAAAATTCCCCTGAGCCTTCGGCTCATTCCTCGCGGGACCAATTTTCCGGTCCGGGTCACATTCTCCGCTTCGCTCCGATCCTGACGGATGCGGCCCGGTCGCCGCCGGTCCTGACATCGCCCCATCCAAATCGGGTCAGATCAATCAGAGGAACCAGACCATGCCCCATCAGACAGACATCCAAGAGGAAACCGGCGTGACCTCCGCCATCCTCGACCATCTCGCACTTCACGGCGCAACGCCCGGGCCCGGCGACACCGATCATCGCCCCCTGCCCCAGCCCGACGAGGTCGAACTCGCCATGGCGACGCTTTTTGAGACCACCATCGGCCTCCTCACCGGCGGCCAGTTGGAAGACACTCTCGAAGAGATGCTCTGGTCCCTCACCTCGATCTTCCATCGCCGGCTCACCCATATCCAGAAGCTTCTCGATGACAACGAATTCGAGGTCCGGGAAAGTCTGGCCATCCAGGACGGCTCCGAGGTCGCCTCGGTCGAACTGGAGCGCCTCCAGATGATCGGGCTGAAGCTCTGGGACCACCGCGACGCTTTCGAGCAGATGCGCGATCTCGCAGTGGACCATTTCTCGGCCGCCACCGGGTCTCCTTGGCTCCCCCGCACCGGATCCAAGGTCTCGCATCGCGGCCTGACCTCCGCCGTGGTGGACAGTCGGGCCTATCTTTCGGCCAAGCGCCGCAAGGAGACCGAGGTGCACTGCCCAGAAGGCACGCGGATCGCGTTTTCGGGTGGGGACTATCAGGCCTATGATCTGATCTGGTCCGTCCTCGATGCCACCCTTGCGAAATACCCCGACATGGTGCTGCTGCATGGCGGTACCCCCAAAGGCGCCGAAATGATTGCGGCCCGCTGGGCAGATACCCGTGGGGTCACCCAGGTGGTCTTCAAGCCCGACTGGAAGAGCCACGGCAAGGCAGCTCCCTTCAAGCGCAACGACAAGATGCTCGAGACCATGCCGCAGGGCCTGATCGCCACCCCTGGCTCGGGCATCACAGAGAACATCGTCGACAAGGCCCGCAAGCTGGGGATCCGCATCAAGAGGATCGGGGCTTAGGCCCCGGTTCACGCACCGCGCAACAGGTCCTGCACGACAGAAGGCTTCTTTGCGATCAGTGCCAACAGAACCTGGGCCGGACCCGTGGGGTGCCGGCGCCCGTGTTCCCAGTTCAGAAGCGTGCCTTTCGCGACGCCGATGCTCTTGGCAAATTCCGCCTGGGACAGGCCCGTCCGTTGCCGGACTTCGGCGACATCGACTTCGGCGACGGAAACTTCATGGACCTTCGCGCCGGCCAAGTCGCCATCTGCGAAGGCCAGCGCCTCTTCCAGTCCCTTGGTGATGGATTCGAATGCACTCATGTTGCGTCTCCATATTTCGCGACAAGCGCCTTGCTCATCTCTACCGCCGCGGCCTGCTCAGACTTCGACAGGTTGGCTTTCTCATTCTTGGCGAAGACCGTGATCAGAAAGATCGGCATATGGGTCCCGCCAAAGACATACACCGTCCTGAAGCCGCCGCTTTTTCCGCGCCCCTCTCTCGGGATGCGGACCTTCCGAAGTCCGCCGCCAAGAGAGACGCCAGCTTCCGGATTGGCGGCGATGAAGTCGATCGCGGCCTCTCGCTCCTGGTCCGACATGATTGCCTTGGCGCGCCTCTGGAATTCGGGCAGTTCGACCACTGTTTGCAATCGTGTCATCTCTTGTCCCATATAGGTTTCGGCGGCGTATGTGTCAATGACGTATAGCATGAGCACTGGAAGGGCAAGTCGGCGACGCTTGCCGGAGCTAGAGACTATGTCCCGTCTGTTGGTAGCGGCGGCCCTTGGTCAAATGTCCTGTCCCGTATTCTGACCGAACCAACCAGCAGGCCAATTAGGGCTATTGGATGGTTGCTGTAGCGCGACAATCAGGATGAGAAGAGCGCGTCAATCAGGATGAGAATCCTTGGTCGCGACGTTGGAGACGATGCCGCCGTTTTCTGTCGCGATCAAGGGGTTTGTGTTTTTGATTGTCGCGGCG
>JBFXGQ010000492.1:0-3896 GCA_050177915.1 Pseudodonghicola sp.
GCGCCGGCTGGCCAGTCATCTGGGCGTCAGCCGGATCACCGTGACGCTGGCCTATACCGAACTGGTGGCGAACGACTACCTCAGCGCGCGCGGCCGCTCGGGCTATTACGTGTCGGAAAACGCTCCGGTGCCGCCGGTCTATTCGCCGCCGCTCCGCGCCGCCGATACGGTGGACTGGTCGCGCGCCATCGTGCAGCGGTTCACCGGCGGCGACACCCCCAGCAAGCCCGGCGACTGGCGCGGCTTCCGCTATCCCTTCATCTACGGTCAGGCCGATCCGACGCTGTTCGACCACGCCAACTGGCGCCAATGCGCCCTGCGCGCGCTGGGGCAAAAGGATTTCGCCGCGCTGACCGACGATTACCACGACCGCGACGACCCGCTGCTGGTGGAATATATCGCCCGCCACACCCTGCCCCGGCGCGGCATCGCCGCCCGGCCCGAGGAGATCCTGATCACGCTGGGCGCCCAGAACGCCCTGTGGATCGCGTCGCGGGTGCTGCTGAACCGCCGCCGCCGGGCGGTGATCGAGGATCCCTGCTATCACGCCCAGCGCGACCTGCTGACCCATTCGGGCTGCCGGCTGACCCCGGTCCGCGTCGATGCCGACGGGCTGCCGCCCGCGGCGATCCCGCCGGGCACCGATGTGATCTTCACCACCCCCAGCCACCAGTGCCCGACCACCGCCACCATGCCGCTGAACCGCCGCCGGGCGCTGCTGGAGCGCGCCCGCGAGCTCGACGCGCTGGTGGTCGAGGACGATTACGAATTCGAGATGGCCTTTCTCGCCGCCCCCTCGCCGGCGCTGAAATCGCTCGATCAGGACGGGCGGGTGATCTACGTCGGCAGCTTCTCAAAATCGCTGTTTCCTGGGCTGCGGCTGGGCTACATGGTGGGCTCGGAACCCTTCATCCGCGAGGCCCGCGCGCTGCGCGCCGCCATGCTGCGCCACCCGCCGGGGCATATGCAGCGCACCGCCGCCTATTTCCTGTCGCTCGGCCATTACGACAGCCAGATCCGGCGCATGGGCCAGGCGCTGCACGACCGCCGCCGCACGATGGAGACGGCGATCGCCGAACACGGGCTGACCATCGCCGGGCGCGGCGTCTACGGCGGCTCGTCACTGTGGATGCAGGCGCCGGCGGGGGTGGATACCGCGCGGCTGGCCGCCCGGCTGCAGGCCGACAGCGTCTTTATCGAGCCCGGCGCGCCGTTTTTCGCCGGCCCCGACCGGCCGACGCGCTATTACCGGCTGGGATATTCATCGATCCCGTCGTCCCGCATCGGCGACGGCATCACCCGGATCGCCCGCGCGCTGGCGGCACCGCAAGGCGCCCGGGACTGAGGCACAAAGTGCAGCCTCGCTGACCCAAGTGGCCCTATCCCGCGTCCGGGTCTGGCCCTAACCGGCCTCACGCCAAGCTCCTAAACAACTGTCAGCCCGTCGCGGGATCTGTGATGTCAGGGGAGCGTCCGACAATGAAAATGACCACCGAGGAAGCCTTTGTAAAAGTGCTGCAACGGCATGGGATCGAACATGCCTTCGGCATCATCGGTTCGGCCTTCATGCCGATTTCCGATCTGTTCCCCAAGGCCGGGATCACCTTCTGGGACTGCGCGCACGAGGGCTCCGGCGGCATGATGGCCGACGGCTATACCCGCGCCACCGGCAAGATGAGCATGATGATCGCCCAGAACGGCCCGGGCATCACCAATTTCGTCACCGCGGTGAAGACCGCCTATTGGAACCATTCGCCGCTGCTGCTGGTGACCCCGCAGGCCGCCAACAAGACCATGGGTCAGGGCGGGTTCCAGGAGGTCGAGCAGATGGCCGCCTTCAAGGATATGGTCGCCTATCAGGAGGAGGTCCGCGATCCCTCCCGCGTGGCCGAGGTGCTGAACCGGGTGATCATCCAGGCCAAGCGCGCCTCGGCGCCGGCGCAGATCAACATGCCGCGCGATTTCTGGACCCAGGTGATCGACATCGAGCTGCCCGAGGTGGTCGAATTCGAACGCCCCGGCGGCGGCGAGGCGGCGCTGGATCAGGCGGCGGAGCTGCTGTCCTCGGCCAGGTTCCCGGTGATCCTGAACGGCGCCGGCGTGGTGCTGGGCGGCGCGATCCCGGCCTCGATGGCGCTGGCCGAACGGCTCGATGCGCCGGTCTGCGTCGGCTATCAGCACAACGACGCCTTCCCCGGCTCGCACCCGCTGTTCGCGGGGCCCTTGGGCTATAACGGCTCCAAGGCGGGGATGGAGCTGATCTCACAGGCCGATGTGGTCCTCTGTCTCGGCACCCGGCTGAACCCCTTCTCGACCCTGCCGGGCTATGGCATCGACTATTGGCCGCAGGCGGCCAAGATCATCCAGGTCGATATCAACCCCGACCGCATCGGGCTGACCAAGAAGGTCAGTGTGGGCATCGTGGGCGACGCCAAGCAAGTCGCGGCCTCGCTGCTCGACAAACTCTCGGCCAGTGCCGGCGACGACGGGCGGGCCGAGCGCAGGGCGCTGATCGCGCAGACCAAATCGGCCTGGGCGCAGCAGCTTGCCTCGATGGATCACGAGGACGACGATCCCGGCACCAGTTGGAACCAGCGCGCCCGCGACGACAAGCCCGACTGGATGTCCCCGCGCATGGCCTGGCGCGCGATCCAGAGCGCGCTGCCGCGCGAGGCGATCATCAGCTCCGACATCGGCAACAACTGCGCCATCGGCAACGCCTACCCATCGTTCGAGGCGGGGCGGAAGTATCTGGCGCCGGGTCTGTTCGGCCCCTGCGGCTATGGGCTGCCGTCGATCGTCGGCGCCAAGATCGGCTGCCCGGATGTGCCGGTGGTTGGCTTCTCCGGCGACGGCGCCTTTGGCATCGCGGTGACGGAACTCACCGCCATCGGTCGCGAGGAATGGCCGGCGATCACCCAGGTGGTGTTCCGCAACTACCAGTGGGGCGCGGAAAAGCGGAATTCCACGCTCTGGTATGACGACAACTTCGTCGGCACCGAGCTGGACACCCAGGTCTCCTATGCCGGCATCGCCAGGGCCTGCGGGCTGCAAGGCGTTGTCGCGCGCACCATGGAGGAGCTGTCGGCGGCGCTGCAACAGGCGATCGTGGACCAGATGGAGCACGGCAAGACCACGCTGATCGAGGCGCTGATCAACCAGGAGCTGGGCGAGCCGTTCCGCCGCGACGCGATGAAGAAGCCGGTGGCGGTGGCGGGGATCGACCCCGCCGACATGCGGCCGCAGCAGGTCTGAGCGAAGCGGGCCGTTTTCCGACGCGGAAAACGGCCCGGAATTCGACGCGAATTCCGGGGCTGCGCTTGACGGCCGGTCCCGAATTCCGCGTCGGAATTCGGGACGGAATTTGCGTCAAATTCCGCCCCCTCAGGCCAGCGCCAGCGTCACCACGGTGGCGGCCACGATATCATCCACCGTCGCGCCGCGGCTCAGGTCGCAGACCGGGCGGCGGAACCCCTGCAGGATCGGCCCCAGCGCCTGCGCACCGGCCAGCTCCTGCGCCAGTTTGTAGGCGATATTGCCCGCGTCCAGATCGGGGAAGACAAGAACATTGGCATCGCCCTGCCCCATCCCCTTGGCCTCGGCCACCCGGCGGTTCAGCGCCGCGTCGCCCTGCACCGGCCCGGTGAAGCCGGTGGCCTCGGCCGCCGCGCGCACCTTGTCGACGCTGTCGCCAACCCCGCTGGTTCCGGTGGAGAAGGACAACAGCGCCACCCGCGCCTCGCCCAAGAGCGCGGCTCCGGTGACCGCCGAGGCCCGCGCGATATCGGCCAGCTGCGCCGCATCCGGGTCCACGTTCAGCCCGCAATCGGCGAAGATCAGCTCGCGCCCGTCGGGAAATCGCATCAGGAAGAAGGACGACGAGATCGGAAGAGCAC
>JBFXGQ010000493.1:0-3890 GCA_050177915.1 Pseudodonghicola sp.
CGTCCGGCTGGCGATATGGATATCGCCAAGCACATCGTTGTTCTGCGCGCATTTATGCGCCACGACCTGAGCGACGCCGCCAGCGCCGATGATGAGAACGTCTCGTTTCAACTCAAGGGACCTCCTTCATGTTCCTCTAGGGGTTGGGGTAAAGCCTCAGTTTCAAGGTTTCACGACAAGGCGGCCGTGAAATCCTCATAGGTGAAATCGCGCACCATGCGGACGGTGCCGTCGAGCTCACGAATGGCGATCGCCGGCATCTTGACGCCATTGAACCAGTTCTTCTTGACCATCGTGTAACCGGCGGCGTCCTGGATGCTCAGCCGGTCGCCGGGGTTCAGCGCCTGCGGAAAGCGGAACTCGCCGAAGATATCGCCGGCCAGACAGGACTTGCCGCAGACCATCCATTCCTCGGGGCCTGCGTTCGGCTCCATCTTGGCGCTTTCGCGGTAGATCAGCAGATCCAGCATATGCGCCTCGATCGAGCTGTCGACGATGGCCAGGTTCTTGCCGTTGAAGAGCGTGTCCAGAACGGTGACTTCCAGCGTCGTGGACTTGGTGATCGCCGCCTCGCCCGGCTCCAGATAGACCTGCACCCGGTTCTGGTCGGAAAACCGTTTCAGCCGGTCGGCGAGCTTGTCCAGCGGATAGCCCTCGCCGGTGAAATGGATGCCGCCGCCCAGGCTGATCCACTGCATCTGGCGGATCAGATGACCGAACCGCTGTTCGATCAGGCCCAGCATGGCGTCGAACCGGTCGAAATCGGCGTTCTCGCAATTGTTGTGGAACATGAAGCCGGTGATCAGCTCGGCCACCGGTTCGATCTTGGCCGGATCGTGTTCGCCCAGCCGCGAGAACGGCCGCGCCGGGTCGGCCAGATCGAAGCCCGAGGTCGAGACGCCGGGGTTGACCCGCAGGCCGCGGGTGTGACCGCGGCTGGCCTCTTCGAACCGGCTGAGCTGGCCCAGGGTGTTGAAGATCACCTTGTCGGAATTGGCCAGCACCTCGTCGATCTCGTGATCGGCCCAGGCCACCGAATAGGCATGCGTCTCGCCGGGGAACTTCTCCCGCCCCAGCTTCACCTCGAAGAGCGAAGACGAGGTGGTGCCGTCCATATACTCGCTCATCAGATCGAAGACCGACCAGGTGGCGAAGCATTTCAGCGCCAGCAGCGCCTTGGCGCCGGAGTGTTCGCGCAGCCAGGCGATCTTCTCCAGATTCGGCAGCAGCCGCGACTTGTCGATCAGGTAGTAAGGCGTTTGCATCAGGGGTTCGCCTCCGAATGCAGGGGGACCACAGGAGAACCGGCCTGATAGAAAGTTTGCCGCGCCAAAACAACCCCTCGTTTTGGCGAATTGCACAGGAATCGGGGGCGGCGCCGTCGGGCCCCGGGCTGGAAACGCCGGCGCGCAGCCCCGGTTCCGCCGCGCAGCGCAACAGAGGGCCGCGCCCGCCCGCGGTCGGGCGCGGCCGAGGTGTGGAAGCGTCGCTTTATGGTCGTCAGAACATCGGCCGTCCGTTCTGCGCGCGCCAGTGGCAGGAGCGCCCGCCCTTGGGGGCGGTCGGGCGCTGCCCGGCGGCGCTTCGCGCCTTGTTCCGGGCGATCAGGGGCGCAAAGGCCCCTACTTGCCCTTCAGATGCTTCCTCAGCGCGCTCGGGCCGGATTTCTTGCGGCCCTTGTAGGGGTTCTTGTCGCTCTGGCTGCGCAGGGTCAGCCGGATCGGCGTGCCCGGCATGTCGAAATCCTGCCGCAGCCCGTTGACCAGATAGCGGGTATAGCTGTCGGGCATCTTGTCGGGATGGCTGCACATCACCACGAACCCCGGCGGCCGGGTCTTGGCCTGGGTCATGTAGCGCAACTTGATCCGCTTGCCCTGCGGCGCCGGGGGCGGGTGCTGTTCCAGCATGCCGGAGAGCCAGCGGTTCAGCTTGGCGGTCGACACCCGGCGGTTCCAGACGTCATAGGCGCGCAGGATGGCACCATGCAGCCGGTCGAGCCCCCTGCCCGTCTTGGCCGAGACCGTGACCAGCGGCGCGCCGCGCAGCTGCGGCAGCAGCCGGTCGAAGGCTTCCTTGAGCTCGCGCAGCTTCTCCTGCTTGTGCTCCTCGACATCCCATTTGTTGACCGCGACCACCACCGCGCGCCCCTCGCGCTCGGCCAGATCGGCGATGCGCAGGTCCTGCTGCTCGAACGGGATGGCTGCATCCAGCAGCACCACCACCACCTCGGCGAATTTCACCGCGCGCAGGCCGTCGGACACCGAAAGCTTCTCCAGCTTCTCCTGCACCTTGGCCTTCTTGCGCATGCCGGCGGTGTCGAAGATCCGCATCGGCGTGCCGTCCCACTCCATCCGCAGCGAGATGGCGTCGCGGGTGATGCCCGCCTCGGGACCGGTCAGCAGCCGCTCCTCACCGAGGATCTTGTTGATCAGCGTCGACTTGCCGGCATTGGGCCGGCCCACCACCGCGACCTGCAGCGGCTTGGCGGCGGTCGGCACCGGGGTGCGGGAGAGTTCCGCCTCGTCCTCGTCGTCGAAATCCTCGTCCTCGTCCAGATCGACCTCGACCTCGGGGGCGTGCTCCTCGGCGCGGGCGGCGAATCCGTCGGCGATCGGCATCAGCTGGGAATAGAGATCGTTCAGCCCCTCGCCATGTTCGCCCGACATCCGAATCGGCTCGCCCAGACCCAGGCCCCAGGCCTCGATCACCCCGGCATCGGCGGCGGCGCCTTCGGCCTTGTTGGCGGCCAGGATCACATGGGCCGAGCGCTTGCGCAGGATCTCGGCAAAGATCTCGTCGGTGGGGGTCACGCCGGTGCGGGCGTCGATCATGAACAGGCAGACGTCTGCCATGTCCACCGCGCGCTCGGTCAGCCGCCGCATCCGGCCTTGCAGGCTGTCGTCGGTGGCATCCTCAAGGCCGGCGGTGTCGATCACGGTAAAGCGCAGATCGCCCAGCCGCGCCTCGCCCTCGCGCAGATCGCGGGTCACGCCGGGCTGGTCGTCGACCAGCGCCAGCCGCTTGCCGACGAGACGGTTGAACAATGTGGACTTGCCGACATTCGGCCGGCCCACGATGGCGAGGGTGAAACTCATGCGTGCGGACTTTCGAAAACCTGAATGCGCCCTTTAGCGCATCCGCGCGTCAACGGAAAGCGTGCAGTTCGCCCTTGGTGCTGACGACATAGAGCGTGCGCCCCGCCACCACCGGCGCGGTGGTCGCCCCGTCCGGCACTGCGGCGCTGGCGGTCATCTCGCCGCTCTCCGGGCTGAAGAAGCGCAGATAGCCGTCGTTCGAGGCCACCACGATGCGGCCGCCGGCCAGGATCGGACCATAGTTGGCATAGACCGCGCCGCGCTTGCGCGAGGTGTCGCGCAGATAGTCCGACAGCGGCACCGACCAGATCGTGCTGCCGTCGCGGGCGTCGAGCCGGACCAGGTGGTTCTGGTCGGTCACCGCAAAGATGCTGTCGCCAGCCGGCAGCACCGGCCCCAGCGCGCCCTCATGCGCGGTCCAGATCCGTTCGCCGGTGTCCAGGTCATAGGCCACGGTGCGGCCGGACTGGTTGCCGGCATAGACCCGGCCGTTGGCCACCACCGGGCTGCCGGTCACATCCATGATCATCGCCAGGGCGCGGCCCCGGCGCTGGCCCGCGACCGAGGCGTACCAGCGCCGCAGCCCGCCGCGGCGGAAGGAGGCCATCAGGTCGCCCGAGCCGAAGGCGAAGATCGCCAGATCGCCGGTCAGCGCCGGCGCCGGGGCGCCCAGCACATTGGCGTCGCTCGGCGTTGCCGAGACCTGCCAGGCGACGCGGCCGTCGGTGGTGCGGACCGCCCAGCCGGTATCGTCGCCGGCGACCAGATAGACGAGATCGCCATAGACCGTGGGCT
>JBFXGQ010000494.1:0-3888 GCA_050177915.1 Pseudodonghicola sp.
GTCGGCACCGGCTCGGGCTATCAGGCGGCGATCCTCAGCAAGCTGGCGCGCCGGGTCTATACCGTCGACCGCCACGCCCGCCTGGTGCGCGAGGCGCGGGCGATCTTCGACGCGCTGGCGCTGAGCAATATCACCGCGATCACCGCCGACGGCTCCTTCGGGCTGCCGGAACAGGCGCCCTTCGACCGCATCATCGTCACCGCCGCCGCCGAGGATCCGCCCGGCCCGCTCTTGGCGCAGTTGAAAATCGGCGGTATCATGGTGGTACCGGTCGGCCAGTCCGATACCGTGCAGACCCTGATCCGGGTCCGCCGCGGTGAGGCCGGGTTCGACTATGACGAACTTCGACCGGTGCGTTTCGTCCCCTTGCTCGAAGGGCTGGGGCAGGACGTGTGAACGGAACCAGTGAACCGCAAAGCCCCGGCCAACAGGGGGCGTGCATTGAGGATAGCGAGATGTCATTTTCCGCCGATGTGACTCCGGTCAGAACCCCGGGCCGCCTGTGGGCTGCCGCGGCCGCCCTCGCGCTGCTGGCGGGCTGCTCCGAGCCGCTGGACTTCGACCTGCGCGGCAAGGTCGGCGGCTTCAGCACCGCCGAGGCCGCCCGCGCCGTCAACACCGCCGACCGGCCCGACGCCGACGCGCGCGGCATCATCTCCTACCCCAGCTATCAGGTGGCGGTGGCGCGGCGCGGCGATACCGTCGGCGATGTCGCCACCCGCATCGGCCTGCCGCCCGAGGATCTGGCCCGCTACAACGGCGTGCAGCCGCAGGACAAGCTGCGCGAGGGCGAGATCCTCGCCCTGCCCCGCCGGGTATCGGAACCGCCCGCCGGCGGCCCCGGCTCGATCGACATCGCCACGCTGGCCGGCAGCGCCATCGAGGCCGCCCCCGCCACCACCCCCAGCACGGTGCAGACCGCGCCGCTGGCGCCCGCCACCACGACGGCCGCCGCCCCCGCATCGAACGGCACCGCGAGCAGCCCGCGGCCGCAGCCGCGGGTGGAGCCGGTGCGCCACAAGGTGGTGCGCGGCGAGACCGCCTATACGGTGTCGCGGCTCTATCAGGTGCCGGTCAAGGCGCTGGCGGAATGGAACGGGCTCGGCCCCGATTTCGCCATCCGCGAGGGCCAGTATCTGCTGATCCCGGTCAAGGACCAGCCGGCGCCGCGCCGCAACGTGCCCGACACCCAGGTGACCGCGCCGGGCGCCGGATCGCCGACGCCGACGCCGCCCAGCGCGGTGGCGCCGTTGCCCGACGAGAAGGTCGAGGCCAAGGCGCCGGAGCCGCCGAAGGTCGCCGTCGAGAAGCCCAGCAAGCCCAGCGGCGCCGCGATGGCGATGCCGGTCACCGGCGGCAAGATCGTGCGCGCCTATACCAAGGGCAAGAACGACGGCATCGACATCTCGGCCGCCGCCGGCACCGCGGTGACCGCGGCCGACGCCGGCACCGTGGCGGCGATCACCCAGGACGCCGATCAGGTGCCGATCATCGTGATCCGGCACGCCTCGAACCTGCTGACGGTCTATGCCAATGTCGAGAAGATCGTCGTCAACAAGGGCGATCAGGTCAAACGCGGCCAAAAGCTCGCCCAGCTGCGCGGCGGCAGCGAGGCCTATCTGCATTTCGAGGTCCGCGACGGCTTCGAAAGCGTCGACCCCGCGCCCTATCTGAGATAGGGCCGCCCCCCGAGCTTTGACCGGGACCGGAAAATTCGCAATTTTCCGGTCCGGAATTTTTCGGAAAATTCCGGGTGAACGCCCCTTACGGGGCGTGCCTCCGGCGGGGATATTTTCAGCCAGAAAAAGGCCGGCACACCGATCGGGAGACTGACGCGCCCGGCGGAGGCCTCAGATCTTCACCCCCTGCCGCCCGGCCAGATCGGTGAAGAACTGCCAGGCCACCCGGCCCGAGCGCGCACCCCGCGTGGCCTGCCATTCGATCGCCTCGGCGCGCAGCACCTCAGGCGCGACCGTCACGCCGTAATGGGCGCAATAGCGGTCGATCATCGCCAGATATTCGTCCTGATTGCAGGGGTGGAAGCCCAGCCACAGCCCGAAACGGTCGCTGAGCGAGACCTTTTCCTCCACCGCCTCCGACGGATTGATGGCGCTGGAGCGTTCGTTCTCGATCATGTCGCGCGGCATCAGGTGGCGCCGGTTCGAGGTGGCATAGAGCACCACATTCTCCGGCCGCCCCTCGATACCGCCATCGAGCACCGCCTTCAGGCTCTTGTAATGCTCGTCGTCATGGCTGAACGACAGGTCGTCGCAGAACAGGATGAACCGCTGCGGCGCGCCGCGCAGATGGGTCAGCAGGCGGCCGACGCTGGGCAGATCCTCGCGCTGCAGCTCCACCAGCTTCAGATCCGGGTGATCCTCGGCCACCTCGGCATGGATCGCCTTGACCAGGCTGGATTTCCCCATCCCGCGGGAGCCCCAGAGCAGCGCGTTGTTGGCGCTGAACCCCCGGGCGAACCGGCGGGTGTTGTCCAGCAGCGTGTCGCGCGACCGGTCGATGCCGACCAGCAGATCCATCCGCACCCGGTTGATCCGCGCCACCGGCGCCAGCCGGTCCGGCCCGACATGCCAGACAAAGCCCTGGGCGGCGGTGAAATCGGGCGCCGGCATCGGCGCCGGCTGCATCCGCTCCAACGCCTCGGCGATCCGGGTGAGCGCGGCCTGATCCATCTGCTGCATCTGCAGTCCTCCAGTCGTTGCGCCCCGTTCAAACCATGAACCCGGGCGGGCAACAAGGGGGCCGGGCGCCGCAACGGCAAGGGGCGCGCCGGTTTCCCGCCGCGCCCCCGTCTGTCCGCCCCCAAGGGGATTACTTCTGCTCCGCCTTCTCGTCCTCGTCGAACTCGGCCATCAGCGGATCGTCGAACTCTTCCTCATCGTCGAAATAGCCCTCTTCGCGCAGCCGCTCGTCGCGCTTCCTCTCGACCCGGCGCACCAGGAAGATCGAGATCTCGTAGAGCCCGTAGACCACGGTGAAGAGGATGATCTGGGTGATCACATCCGGCGGCGTCACGATGGCGGCCAGGATCAGGATCGCCACCACGGCATATTTCCGCACCCCCGCCAGGCCCGCGGCGCTGACCAGACCGGCCTTGCCCATCAGGGTCAGCAGCACCGGCAGCTGGAAGCACAGCCCGAAGGCCACGATGAACTTGATCGTCAGGTTCAGATATTCCTGCGCCGAACCCTGGAACACCACGCTCAGCGGCGCGGCGCCATCGGCCACCGCCTCGCCCTCGTTGCCGAACTGCTGGAAGCCCAGGAAGAAGTCATAGGCCAGCGGGGTGACGACATAAAAGGCAAAAGCCGCGCCCAGGATGAACATGAAGGGCGAGGCGACCAGGAAGGGCAGGAAGGCGCCCTTTTCCGACTTATACAGCCCCGGCGCCACGAAGCGCCACATCTGATAGGCGATATAGGGGAAGGACAGGATCAGCCCGCCCAACAGCGACACTTTGATCGCCACGAAGAAGCCTTCCTGCGGGCTGATGAAGATCAGGTCGCAGTCCTGCCCGCGGTCGCCCAGCACCTGGCACAGCGGCCCGGTCAGAAAGTTGAAGATCGGCGTCGCCACCGTGAAACACAGCACCATCCCGACCAGGAAGGCCGCGACGGAATGGATCAGCCGCGTGCGCAGCTCCGCCAGATGCTCGATCAGCGGGGCGGAGCTGTCGTCGATGTCGTCGGTGTCGGTCTTGCTCATGACTTGCTCTCAGGCTCCTGCGCCGCCTCGCCCGCCGGCGCGTTCAGCGCGGCCTCGGCCTCTTCGGCCTTCTTCAACGCCTCAGCCGCCTCGCGCGCCTTGCGGTCGGCAGCGGCGCGGGCGGTGGCGGCCTGAATGCGCTTGGCGTCCTCGGCGCGCTGCGCC
>JBFXGQ010000495.1:0-3877 GCA_050177915.1 Pseudodonghicola sp.
GACCGCGTCGATCTCGAAGGCGACCAGCGCCGACAGCTGCGGCGTCAGCAGCAGCCGGTTCCAGCTTTCGATCAGCTGCGGCAGGCCGGCGGCGCTTTTGACCGGCGCGGCGGCATCGCCCAGCTGCAGCGACACCGCGCCGTTGCGGTCGCGCCGCAGGGTCGCCAGCGCGCCGCTCAGCGCGATCCGCTTGGGCTGCACCTGCCCGTGCAGCAGCGGCCGCAGCGCCAGGCTCGCCTCGGCATTCGACAGCTGCGCCACGATCTGCCCGTCGGGCTGCGACAGCACCACGTCGCGCAGCCGCAGCCGCGGTCGCCAGCCCTTGCGGATCACCATCTCGATATCGCCGAAGCGGATCTGCATCCCGCCCAGGCTGCGCTCGATCCGCGTCTCGACCCGGTCGCGCAGCCAGTCGGGCGGATGCAGCCGCTGCCCCACCACCAGATAGACCGCGAGCCCGGCCAGCGCCGCCGCCACCAGCGTGCCGCGCAGCGTCCAGATGCCGGCGCGGCGCGCCACATGCACCGCCCGGCGCGGCGGCTTGCCCCGCTCCGATGCGGGCGCAGATGCGGTATCCGGCCGCGGCGCCGGCTGCGGATCAGCCTGCGTCACCGCCCCGGTACCCTGCCTGACGCCGCGCAAAGCTTTCCGGTTGCTCGCGCCGCCCTATTATGGAACCCATCAGTTCAATCACTTCAGCGGAGTCGCCCGATGCCCGATAAATCGCCCGATCTGTCCGATACCGCCCCGGTCTTCACCCTGCCCCGCGATGGCGGCGGCGAGGTCAGCCTGTCGGGACTGCGCGGCGGACCCGTCGTCCTGTTTTTCTACCCGCGCGATGATACGCCGGGCTGCACCAAGGAATCCATCGGCTTTTCTCAAGATCTGCAAGCCTTTGCCGATGCCGGCGCCCAGGTCTTCGGGATCTCGCGCGACACCGTGGCCAAGCACGACAAATTCGTCGCCAAACACGGGCTGACGGTGCCGCTGCTGTCGGACGAGGACGGCGCGGTCTGCGTCGCCTTTGGCGTCTGGGTCGAGAAGAACATGTACGGCAAGAAGTCGATGGGGATCGAACGCTCCACCTTCCTGATCGACGCCGAGGGCAAGATCGCCCGCATCTGGCGCAAGGTGAAGGTCGACGGCCATGTCGCCGAGGTGCTGGACGCGGTCAAGGCGCTGGCCGGCTGACCGGCGCCAGCGGACCGCGCCGGCAGACGACCGCCATGACCACGCCCCTCACCCTGGCGCAACGCGCCGAACAGGTGCTGCGCACCGCCGACGGCCGCGCCAAGACCGCGCTGGCGCGCGCCCATGCGGCGGCCTGGTTCGCCTCGCGCGCCGCGGGGGCGGCGCCGATGGCGGTGGGCACCGCCAACCCGCCGCTGCACCCGGCCCGGCCGGAGCGGCCCGAGCTGCGCTCGCCCCGCGACGTGCCCAAGCGCAAGCCGGGCTCGGCCGCCGGCCGCATCGCCCTGCTGCATGCGGTGGCGCATATCGAGCTGAACGCGGTGGATCTCCACTGGGACATCATCGCCCGCTTCGGCCATGTGCCGATGCCGCCGGGATTCTACGACGACTGGGTCAAGGCCGCCGACGAAGAAGCCAAGCATTTCAACTTGGTATGCGACTGTCTTGAGGCGCTTGGCAGCCATTACGGCGCGCTGCCGGCGCATGCCGGCATGTGGCGCGCCGCCGAGGACACCGCCGAGGATCTGATGGGCCGGCTCGCCGTGGTGCCGATGGTGCTGGAGGCGCGCGGACTGGATGTCACCCCGGGGATGATCGAGATCTTCCGCAAGGCGCAGATCGACCAGGCGGTCGCCGCGCTGGAGACCATCTATGCCGAAGAGGTCGCCCATGTCGCCTATGGCTCGAAATGGTTCCACTTCCTCTGCGGGCGGGAGAATGCCGACCCCAAGGAGGTGTTCCACGCCCTGGTGCGGCGCTATTTCCACGGCGCGCTGAAGCCGCCCTTCAACGAGGAAAAGCGCGCCGAGGCCGGGCTGCCGCCGGATTTCTACTGGCCGCTCGCCGACGAGATCCCGGCGCGGCGCTGAAAAATCCGGCGCCGCGCCGCGCCGGCGCCACCAAGCCAAATCCTTGAACTCGGCGGATTTTCGCCAAAATACCGCCAACCGGCGCCGATACGCCGCTTCACAGATCAACAAACTTGCCCAAATCCCGGGCGCCGGTTATGCACTCGGCCCATGGGGCCGGCCGCGCGATCCGCGGCGCGGAATGGGACAAGGACGACGATTTGCGCACGAGACTTGCGATCAAAGTGCATGCGGTTCTGGAACGGCATTTTCCCGAACGCCGCGTATTCCTGAAATCGGACAGCGACACGCGGTTCATCCGCCTCAAGCCCGGCACCCAGTTGATCGCCTATTCCGGTGCGCTTGCCATCGTCGCCTGGGCCATCGTCGCCTCGGCGATCCTGATGATGGACAGCATCGGCGCCGGCAATTTCCGCGAACAGGCCCGGCGCGACCAGCGCATGTATCAGGACCGGCTGAACCAGCTGTCGGCCGAGCGCGACGCCCGCGCCGAGGAGGCGCTGGCGGCCCAGGCCCGGTTCAACAGCGCGCTGGAACAGATCTCGACCATGCAGTCGGACCTGCTGGCCTCGGAAACCCGGCGGCGCGAGCTGGAGACCGGCATCGAGGTGATCCAGACCACCCTGCGCCAGACCATGCGCGACCGCGAAACCGCCCGCAAGGCGCTGGAGACGCTGCAGGCCGAGGCCACCGGCGGCAGCGCGCTGGCCCGCGATCCGGTGGCGCCGGCGCAGATGGCCTTCATGACCGAGGCGCTGGCCGATGCCGCGCGCGAACGCGATCAGGTGGTGGCCGACGCCCAGGCGGCGCTGGACCAGCGCGACGAGCTGGAGCTGGAAATCAAGCTGATGCACGAGCGCAACGACCAGATCTTCCGCCAGCTGGAAGAGGCGATGACGGTCTCGGTCGAGCCGCTGGACAAGATGTTCCGCCAGGCCGGCATGGCGCCCGAAACCATCATCGAACAGGTCCGGCGCGGCTATGACGGCCAGGGCGGCCCGCTGACCCCGATCACCTTCTCGACCCGGGGCGAGGACCCCTCGGCCGACGAGCTGCGCGCCAACAAGCTGCTGCGGCAGATGGATCAGCTGAACCTCTATCGCATCGCGGCGCAGAAGGCCCCCTTCGCCAAGCCGGTGCATCAGACGGTGCGCTTCACCAGCCCCTTCGGCTATCGCCGCGATCCCAAGACCGGCGGCCGGCGCATGCACAACGGCGCCGATTTCGCCGGCCCCTACGGAACCCATATCTTCGCCACCGCCGACGGGGTCGTCACCCACGCCGGCTGGATGTCCGGCTTCGGCCGGCTGGTCAAGATCCGCCACGCCTTCGGCATCGAAACCTATTACGCCCATACCTCGCGGGTTCTCGTGAAGGTGGGCCAAAGGGTCTCGCGCGGGGATTACATAGCTGATATGGGTAATTCCGGAAGGTCCACCGGCACTCATCTGCACTATGAAGTTCGGGTGAACGGCAGACCGGTCAATCCCATGACGTATATCAAGGCTGCGAGAAATGTTTTCTAAGAGCAAAATCAACGAACCCGGATCCAAAGCCACTGAATCCACCAGTTCGTCCGCCCCGGCCACCCCGGCCGCTCCGGCCCCCGGCGACTTCAAATCGACCGCGCCCAAGGCCAAGCCGCCGGCATCGGTGCTGTCCTCGGATCTGCATGTGACCGGCAACCTGAAGACCACCGGCGACATTCAGGTCGAAGGCACCGTCGAGGGCGATATCCGCGCCCATCTGCTGACCGTGGGCGAGACCGCCACCATCAAGGGCGAAGTCTCCGCCGATGATGTCGTGATCAACGGCCG
>JBFXGQ010000496.1:0-3877 GCA_050177915.1 Pseudodonghicola sp.
GGAACGCAATTGCCACTTTGGATCATTCCATCTGTATGGCCTGTGGTGCTGATCTGGCTCGCGATCATATTCGCGGGCAAGACGCTGATCGTTTTGGTCGTCGCCCGACTGTTCGGCGAGTCGCTTCAGAGCTCATGGCGCACTGGGATCATCCTGGCCCACGGAGGAGAATTCAGCCTGATGCTGCTGTCGGTTTCCTCGACCTCAAGCATTGTTGCAGAGGAATTCGCTGGTCCTCTACTCCTCGCGATTGGCATGAGCATGCTGGCCGGGAGTGTCATGGTCAGATGGGCGGGGCTAAAGGTTTAGCGGGACCAAAACAACTAGACCCGGTTGAATGAGCGAACCGGTTGAATCTTGATGCAACGTTCTTACCTAAGCATTTTTCGATCACTCACCAGTCATAATCGGCAGCAGCGAGGGTAGTGGAGACATAGACGAGAAAGATGGCGTCGATGCCGTGAGCAATAGTGTCCCAAAGCTCATTGACGAGCCGCGGCGCATGCTTCTTTATGGGAATGCTTTTAGCGTGGAGAAGGCTATTTCTACTGGATTTAAGTCGGAGTTGTAGTCCTGGAAAAGGTGCATTTGGAGGCCGGCCCGTTCGATGGCCCGGCGCACGGCGGTGCGCTTATGGCTGGACAGGTTGAGGGGGCGTCCACCCCATCAATCTGTCCAGCCATAAGGGTCCGCGGACTTGCCAGATGATCGAAACAGCGGGAGCGCCGTTGCTGTTTCTTCCGCCCTACAGCCCGGACTTCTCGAAGCTCAAGGCAATGCTCAGGAAGGCAGCCGAGCGCACCATCGACGGCCTGTGGGACAGGATCGGCAGCCTGATCCCAACCTTCACAGTGCAGGAATGTGCCAATTACATCGCCGCCGCCGGATACGATGCAGCATGAACGAATTCTGCTCTAAAAGCGGAACCTATCGAACGCCGGTCGTAGCAGGTTAGTCCGCTCCTCTAGCGGGCTGCGAAAGTGTGAGAAGGTCGAACGGAGAGTAAGGCGCCACGGTCAATAAGACGGGATCGGGAAAACCAGATCATGGATGCGCACCTCGAGCGCGCCAGATTGTATTGGCCCAATCCGCGAAATCCCCATACGGGCCCGCAGCGTGTGATAGCCGCAACAGAGGCCGGACACATGTCAGCACCCGACTACGCTCCGAACTCTTCGAAAAGATTCTTCTTGCATCAACGGGGGCGTCCAGACAGGTCCATGAGGATAGTTTCGCCGGGCCTGAGCGTCGGTCCCAGGACCTGTTCGACTTGGTCGGAAACGCACGACCGCGCATGGCGCCGTCGAGCAGCAAGGGTGCTGTCCTGCTGTCGGTTCGAAGAAAGGCCGATGCCGGCATTGCCGTTGGCGCGGAGGGTACCAACATAGCCACTTAATTGTCCGATGTCGTTCTTGTAGGGGCCTATGTCTTAGAACCGTCTTTCGGCATTTCCACATGGCCTGCACGCTGCTGCTCTTTCGGGTCGTAGTGGCGGGGTCTTCCTCCGTCGATCCTATTGTGGGAGTTGTGCACATGGCCTCGGCGGCATACTTCGTTTGGCAGGCGACTCATTATGCCAAGTGGTTGTCCTGATCGTAGAACGTCGATCGCATTCCATCGTATATAAAGACCATAAGCGCTTCTGTCGCATCGCTCGATTATCGTTCCGTTTGTCTCAAGCAGCGGAACGACGCCCATGACCCCCACCAAGCTCCTGATCGGCCAGATCGCCGTCGTCTTCGCCATCGTCATCCTCGGCGTATGGGCGGCGACGCAGTGGTGCGCCGACATGTTGGGCTATCAGGCGCAGCTTGGCAGCCCCTGGTTCGTCCTGTTCGGCTGGCCGGTCTATCAGCCGTGGAAGCTGTTCGAGTGGTGGTATTTCTACGAGGCCTATGCGCCGGAGGTATTCGACAAGGCCGGGATGCTGGCGGCGGGCAGCGGCTTCATGGGCTGTGCGGCGGCGATTATCGGCTCACTGTGGCGCGCGCGGCAGAGCAGGCTCGTCACCACCTATGGCTCCTCGCGCTGGGCCTTGCCGCGCGAGATTCGCAAGGCCGGCCTGTTCCGTCCGGCAGGCGTGTTCCTCGGTAGGTTCGCCGACCAGTATCTTCGCCATGACGGACCGGAGCATGTCATGGCCTTCGCGCCGACGCGCTCGGGCAAGGGCGTCGGCCTCGTCGTCCCGACCCTTCTCACCTGGACCGGCTCGGCCGTCATCCACGACATCAAGGGCGAAAACTGGCAGTTGACCGCTGGCTGGCGCGCGAAATTTTCGCATTGCCTGCTATTCAACCCGACCGACCTGCGGTCGGCCCGCTACAATCCGCTGCTGGAGGTACGCAAGGGGCCGGACGAGGTGCGCGACGTCCAGAACATCGCCGATATCCTGGTCGATCCCGAGGGTGCGCTCGAGCGCCGGAACCATTGGGAAAAGACCAGTCACGCCTTGCTGGTCGGCGCCATCCTGCACGTGCTTTATGCCGAGGAGGAGAAGACGCTGGCGCGAGTCGCCACCTTCCTGTCCGATCCGCGCCGGTCCTTCGCGGCGACGCTGCGGCGGATGATGGCGACCAACCATCTCGGCACGCCGGAGAACCCGAGGGTCCATCCGGTCGTGGCTTCGGCCGCGCGTGAGGTGCTGAACAAGTCGGAGAACGAGCGCTCGGGTGTGCTCTCCACCGCCATGTCCTTCCTCGGACTCTATCGCGACCCGACCGTCGCGGCGACGACCTCGGCCTGCGACTGGCGCATCGCCGATCTCATGGATGCCGAACATCCGGTCTCGCTCTATCTCGTCATCCCGCCATCCGACATCTCGCGCACCAAGCCGTTGGTGCGACTGGTGTTGAACCAGATCGGGCGGCGGTTGACCGAGCGGCTGGAAGGAGACCCGAAGAAGACCCGCAGGCATCAACTCATAATGATGCTCGACGAGTTTCCGGCGCTGGGGCGCCTTGATTTCTTCGAAACGGCGCTGGCCTTCATGGCCGGGTATGGCATCCGTGCCTACCTCATTGCGCAGTCGCTCAATCAGATATCCAAGGCGTATGGCGAGAACAACGCCATCCTCGACAATTGCCATGTGCGCATCGCCTTTTCCTCCAACGACGAGCGGACGGCGAAACGCATCTCCGACGCTCTTGGCACGGCGACGGAACTCAGGGCGCAGCGCAACTATGCCGGCCACCGCCTAGCGCCGTGGCTGAGCCACGTTATGGTCAGCCGGCAGGAAACCGCGCGGCCGCTGCTGACGCCCGGCGAGGTGATGCAATTGCCGTCCGCGGATGAACTGGTGCTGGTTTCGGGCCTGCCGCCGATCCGGGCGAAGAAGCTCCGCTATTACGAAGATCGCAACTTCACGCAGCGTGTTCTGCCGGCCCCACAGCTTTCCGAAGGCGGCTACGAGGACAAACCGGCACCGCGCCCCGACGACTGGAGCGGCCAGGTGCGCGATACCGACGACCGCCTGATGCCTTCCGGCGAGGACGGTACGAGGCGCGGTTCCCTTTGTGAGGAAGGTGGGCTTCAGCAGCAGCGCCACCCGGGCTTGGCGGAAGAAGAGATTGCGAAGCCCGCCGAACCGGGGCAGCCGGATATTCCGGGACTCGATGTAGACGAGTCGGATGTCGTCGCCGACCAACGCGCCCTGGATCGGCTGTCGAAGCCGGCGCGCGTCTATGGCGTCAACGAAGCAATGGGGCCGGAGAAAGATATCCTCGAAGGATTCTGATCCCGCGCAAGCATCCGCATGTGATCGCATTCCGTCGTACATAAAGGCCGTAAGAGATTCCGGCCCATCCGGCGATCCTTGTCCTGACTTCTTCAAGACTGTCAGGGCAACACTGCATGAAGCCACGCCACAACATCTACATTG
>JBFXGQ010000497.1:0-3844 GCA_050177915.1 Pseudodonghicola sp.
CCCGGGCGCCTGCGACCTGCCGTCGGGGAACGAGCGGCTGGAAAGGGATCATCACCCGGTCACCTTCTTCAGGTGATAGGATTTCGGCCGGGTCAGGTTGTGATAGCCGATCACCGACAGCCCGCCGCCGCGGCCGGTCTGCTTGCAGCCGGTCCAGCACAGGCCGGGGTCGAGGTAATCGGCGCGGTTCATGAACACGGTGCCGGTCTCGATCCGGTCGCCGACCCGCTCGGCGCGTTCCAGATCGCGGGTCCAGAGGCTGGCGGTCAGGCCGAAGTCGCTGTCGTTCATGAGCGCGATGGCCTCTTCGTCGTCCTTGACCGGCATGATGCCGACCACCGGCCCGAAGCTTTCGTCGCGCATCACCCGCATGTCGTGGGTGACATTGGTCAGGATCTGCGGCGTCAGATAGATGCCGCCGTCATCCTGCGGCATGGTGTCGATATGCGCCACGGCGCCGGCGGCCAGCGCCTCGTCGATCTGCGCCCGCACCTCGCGCGCGAAACGGATATTCGCCATCGGCCCGATCGAGGTTTCGGGGTCCAGCGGATTGCCCAGCTTGTAGCCCTTGACGATCTCGACCGCCTTTTCGACGAAGGCGTCGAACAGGCTTTCGTGGACATAGAGCCGCTCCATCCCGCAGCAGCACTGGCCGGAGTTGAACATCGCCGCGTCGATCAGCGTGGCGACCGCCGCGTCCAGATCGGCGTCCTCCATCACGTAACCGGGGTCCTTGCCGCCCAGCTCCAGCCCGACGCCGGTGAAGGTGCCCGCCGCCGCGCGCTCCATCGCCTTGCCGCCGCCCACCGAGCCGGTGAAGTTGACGAAGTTGAAGGCGCCCCCCGCGATCAGCTCCGAGGTGGTGTCGTGATCGAGGAAGACGTTCTGGAACACATCCGCCGGCACGCCGGCGGAGTGGAAGGCATCGGCCATCCGTTCGCCCACCAGCAGGGTCTGGGTGGCGTGCTTCAGCATCACCGTGTTGCCGGCGATCAGCGCCGGCGCCACCGTGTTGATCGCCGTCATATAGGGGTAGTTCCAGGGCGCCACCACCAGCACCACGCCCAGCGGCACCCGCTTGATGTAGCGTTTGAAGGTGGCATCCTCGCCCACCGCGATCGGGGCCAGCCCCTCGCGGGCGATCCCCGCCATGTAGCTGGCCCGCTCGTTGAAGCCGCCGAATTCGCCGCCGTAGCGGATCGGGCGGCCCATCATCCGCGCCAGTTCCGGCACGATCTCGTCGTTCAGCGCGCCCACCGCGGCGACGCCCGCCATCACCAGGTCGATCCGCTCCTGCAGCGGCCGCGCGGCCCAGGCCGCCTGCGCCGCCCGCGCCCGCCCGGCGGCGGCACGCGCCGCCTCGGGGCTCAGCGTTTCCCGGGTCGCAAAGACCGATCCGTCGATCGGCGAGATGCATGTGAGTGTTTGGGTCATGTTGGTCCTCAGGCCAGTTCGAACCCGCGCGCCACCTCGTAATCGGTGACCACGCGATTGAAATCGTCGATCTCGCATTCCGCGGCACGGGCGTAATGGGTGACCACATCCTCGCCCAGCGCCGCGCGCAGCATGTCGGAGGCCAACAGCGCCTCGCGCGCGTCGCGCAGGGTGTGGGGGATGTGGTCGCTGCTGCCGTCATAGGCATCGCCCTTGAACGGCGGTTCCAGCTCCAACCCCTCCTCGATCCCCTTGATGCCGGCGGCCAGCATCACGGCCATTGCCAGATAAGGGTTGATGTCCGAGCCGCCGACGCGGCATTCGATCCGCACCGCCTTGGTGCCGTCGCCGCACAGGCGGAAGCCCGCGGTGCGGTTGTCGATCGACCAGATGATCCGCGTGGGCGCGAAGGTGCCCTTCTGGAAGCGCTTGTAGCTGTTGATATAGGGCGCCAGGAAATAGGTGTAATCGCCGGCGTATTTCAGCAGCCCGGCGACATAGCTCTTCATCAGCGCCGACATGCCAAGGGCATCCTCGGGGTCGTAGAAGGCCGGTGCGCCGTCCTTCCACAGCGACTGGTGCACATGGCTCGACGAGCCGACCCTGTTGTGGTCCCACTTCGGCAGGAAGCTGACCGCGCGGCCCTGCTGCCAGGCGATCTCCTTGGTCGCGTGCTTGGCGATGGTGTGGTAATCGGCGGTGTCCAGCGCCGGGGCGTATTTGATGTTCAGCTCTTCCTGACCCGCCTCGGCCTCGCCCTTGGTGTTTTCCACCGGTATGCCCGCGTCCCACAGGTGATTGCGCAGCGGGCGCATCACATGCTCTTCCTTGGTGGTCTGGAAGATGTGGTAATCCTCGTTATAGCCCGACAGCGGTGCCAGATCGCGGTAGCCGCCCTTGCGCAGCTCCTCAAAGCTCTTCTCGAACAGGAAGAACTCCAGCTCGGTGGCCATCATCGCCTCGTAACCCATGGCCTCCAGCCGGCGGATCTGCTTCTTCAGGATCGCGCGGGGCGAATGGGGCACCTCTTCGTGGGTGTGGTGGTCGAGGATATCGCAAAGCACCATCACCGTGCCCTCCAGCCAGGGCATCGGCCGCAGGGTGGACAGGTCGGGCTTCATCACATAATCGCCATAGCCCGCGCTCCACGAGGTCGAGGCAAAGCCCTCGGGCGTCGACATGGCCAGGTCGGTGGCCAGCAGGTAGTTGCAGCAATGGGTCTCTTCCCAGGCGCTGGCAACGAAATGCTTGGCATGGAACCGCTTGCCCATCAGCCGGCCCTGCATGTCCACCAGGCACACCAGAACGGTGTCCACGGTGCCATCGGCAACCTGCGTTTTCAGATCTTCAAAACTTAGCGCGGCGGGCATTTGGCTATCCTGTTCGATTGTCACTTGGAAGACGGAAACGCCCCGGCACGGCCGATGCCGGCCGGGGCAATGGGCTCAGCCGAAGTTGTACGGCGGACCAGCTTTGCTGATCACGTCGTTATAGTCACGGAAGATCTTGACGATCTTGGCGTGGACTTCGCCTTCCTGGGCGATCTCATCCCAGAACTTGACCGCGGCATCCTCGACCGCCTTCCACTCCTCCTGCGGGATCGACCGCAGTTGCAGCTTGTCGCCCTGCGCCCGCAGCCGCGCCTCGCCGCCCCAGTACCACTGGTTGCGATAGGTGTGGCTGGCCTCGATCCCCGCCATCACGATGGCCTTGAGGTGCTCCGGCAGGTCGGCCCATCGCTTCTGGTTGACGAAGAACGACCCGATCCACGCCCCCGAGATGTTGTTGGTCAGGAAGTAGTCGGTCACGTTGGCCCAGCCGACGGTGTAATCCTCGGTGATGCCCGACCAGGCCATGCCATCGAGCTCGCCGGTCTGCACGGCAACTTCGGCATCCTCGTAAGGAATGGTCACCGGCACCACGCCGAACTGCGACAGGAACCGCCCGGCGGTCGGGAAGGTATAGAGCTTGAGACCATCGAGATCGGCCAGCGAGGTGACCTCTTTCTTGGTGTTGAAGTTGCAGGGGTCCTGCCCCGCGGCCGACAGCCAGGTCACACCGACCTTTTCGTATTCCGTGCGCCAGATGTCGGCCAGACCGTACTGCTGGAACAGCACCGGCACATCGAGCGAATGCTTGGTGGCCAGCGGGAAGTATCCGCCGAACACCTGCAGCGGCGTCGGCGAGGCCATCGAGTCGTCGTCCGAATGCACCGCGTCGATGGTGCCGCGCTGCAGCGCCTGGAACAGCTCGCCGGTGGGGACGATCTGATCGGCGTAATAGAGCTCGATCTCCATCTCGCCGTTGGCGGCGGAGTTGATGTAATCGACCACGGGCTTGGTCACGAACTCACCCAGTGCCGCGCCGGCATAGGTCTGGAACCGCCACTTGATCGGCGCCTGGGCCTTGA
>JBFXGQ010000498.1:0-3832 GCA_050177915.1 Pseudodonghicola sp.
TCCCGTTGGAGCGAGGGCAGAGCCCCCGCTCCGACAGCGATCCTAGACCGGCAGCCCGACGTAATTCTCCGCCAGCGAGGTCTGCGCCGCCTCGGAGGAGAACAGATACTCCAGATCGGTCTGCTGCAGCCGCTTGTCGTAGTCGATGCTGTCGGGGAAAGTGTGCAGCAGCGTGGTCATCCACCAGGAGAACCGCTGCGCCTTCCACACCCGCGCCAGCGCCTTGGCCGAGTAGTTATCGAGCCCGGTATCGTCGCCGCCCCGATAGTGATCGAGCAGCGCGTGATAGAGGTAGTAGATATCCGAGGCCGCCGAATTCAGCCCGCGCGCGCCGGTGGGCGGCACGATATGGGCGGCATCGCCCGCCAGGAACAGGTTGCCATAGCGCATCGGCTCGGCCACGAAGCTGCGGAGCGGCGCGATCGACTTCTCGATGCTGGGCCCGGTGATCAGCGCCTCCGCCACATCCTGCGGCAGCCGCTTCTTCAGCTCGTCCCAGAAGGCCTCGTCCGACCAATCCTCGACCCGGTCGGTCAGCGGCACCTGGATGTAATAGCGGCTCAGCACCTGGCTGCGCAGCGAGCAGAGCGCGAAGCCACGTTCGTGCTTGGCATAGATCAGCTCAGGGCTCACCGGCTTGGTGCGCGACAGCACGCCCAGCCAGCCGAACGGGTAGACCTTCTCGTATTCCTTCAGCACGTCCCGCGGGATCGACTTGCGGCTGACCCCGTGGAACCCATCGGCGCCGATGATGTAATCGCAGTCGATCCGGTGCAGCTCATCCCCCAGCCGGTAGGTCAGCCAGGGCGCATCGGATTTCAGATCGTGCGGCTGCACGTCCTGCGCGTCATGGATCACCGCGCCGCCCATCTTGTCGCGCGCCTCATAGAGGTCGCGGGTCAGCTCGGTCTGGCCATAGACCACCACGGAGCTGCCGCCGGTATACTTGTGCAGATCGACCCGGTCCCGGATGCCGTCATGGGCGATATAGAAGCCCTCGTGGATCTCGCCCTCGCGATCCATCCGCGCGCCGCATTGCGCCTCGCGCATCAGCTCGGCGAACCCATGCTCCAGCACGCCGGCTCGGATCCGGCCCAGCACATAGTCGCGGCTGTGCTTCTCCAGCACGACATTGTCGATTCCCTTCAGGTGCAGAAGCTGCGACAGCAGCAGGCCCGACGGGCCGCCGCCAATGATCCCGACCTTGGTTTTCTTGGGGGTTGTCATGGGTGCTCCTCCTTGGATTGCAGGAATATGCACCCGGTCGGCCATTCCCGGAATGGATCAACCGCGCAACTTCTTGTATATTTCGAACATGACCGACGCCCCCGACACCGCCGCCATCCGCAATTACAACCTGTTCGGCGAAACCGCCGAAGTGCCCGATGTGGTGCATTGCGAGACGATTCCCGAACGCTCCGAGCTGCACAATTGGGAGCTGCGGCCGCACCGCCATGCCCGGCTGCACCAGTTCCTGATCCTCTGCGCCGGCGGCGGCAGCGCCCGGATCGAAGGCCAGCTCGTACCGCTGGTCCCGCCGGTGCTGATCAACGTGCCGCAGGGCTTCGTCCACGGCTTCCGATTCCAGCAGGGCACCGAGGGCTGGGTGATCACGCTCAGCGCCGATCTGGTGGACGAGAGCCTGCATGAGCGCGAGGGGCTGCGCGCGCTGCTGGCCACGCCGCGCGCGGTGCCGCTGCCGCCGGAACTGGAGACACTGGCGCGCCGCATCCTGACCGAATATCACAACCGCGATTTCGCCCGGGCGCAGATCCTGCGCTCGCAGGCCGGCGCGCTGCTGGGGCTGGCGGCCCGCGCCATCCGCTCGGACCAGGCGCCGCCCGACCCGCTGCGCGACACCCCGCTGCTGCGCCGGTTCGAGGATCTGGTGGAGCGCGAATTCCGCAACCGGCTGAGCGTCGCCGATTACGCCGCGCGGCTCGCCGTCTCGCCCACCCATCTCAACCGGCTGGTGCGGCAGGCCACCGGCCGCCCCGCCTCGGCGCTGATCACCGAACGGATGCTGCGCGAGGCACGGCGGATGCTGATCTACACCAACCTGACGGCGGCCGAGATCGGCTATGAGCTGGGCTATGCCGACCCGGCGCATTTCTCCCGCGTCTTCGCCCGCGGCACCGGCGCGCCGCCGCGCGCCTTCCGTCAGCGGATGGAGACGGGCGGCTGACCGCGCCTTCCCGCCGCCAGCACCGCCGGCGCTTTCATCTTGGCCCAAATACCTCCGCCGGAGGCTCCCGCCGGCGACGCCTGCGCGCCGCCGCAGACCGGACGCAGACCGGGATCAGCCGCCGCGCACCGTGTCGATCATCAGTTGCACGTTCTCCGGGTCGGCATCCGGGGTGATGCCATGGCCGAGGTTGAAGATATGCGGCCCCTTGGAAAACGCCTTCACGATCCGCCGGGTCTCGTCCACCAGCGCCTGACCGCCGGTCACCATATGCTCGGGCGCCAGATTTCCCTGCACGCAGCCGTCGACCTGCACGTTTGCTGCGGCCCAGTCGGCGTCCACCGCATTGTCCAGCGCCACGCAGTCGACGCCGGTGGCCTTGGCGAAGCCCAGGTATTTCTCTCCCGCACCGCGCGGAAAACCGATCACCGGAATGCCCGGATGCCGCGTCTTCAGCGCCTGGGTGATCGCCCGCGCCGGCTCCATGGCGTATTTGTCGAAGGCCTCGCCGGTCAGCGATCCGGCCCAGCTGTCGAACAGCTTGACCACCTCGGCCCCGGCCTCGATCTGCGCCGAGAGATATTCGATGGTGGCCGCGGTGATCCGCTCCAGCAGCGCCTCGAACAGCGCAGGATTGCCGATCCGCAGCGCATGCGCGGGCTCCTGCGCCGGCGTGCCGCGGCCGGCGATCATGTAGGTGGCCACCGTCCAGGGCGCGCCGGCGAAGCCGATCAGCGCGGTCTCGGACGGCAGCTCGCGCGCCAGGATGCGCACCGTCTCATAGACCGGCGCCAGCTTGTCGTGGATCGCATCGGCCGGCTTGAGTGCGTCGAAATCGGCCTGCCGGGTGATGGTCGACAGCCGCGGCCCCTCGCCGGTCTCGAACCACAGATCGGCGCCCAGCGCCTGCGGCACCAGCAGGATGTCGGCGAACAGGATCGCCGCGTCGAAGCCATAGCGGCGGATCGGCTGCAGCGTCACCTCGGCGGCCAGATCGGAGTTGTAGCACAGCGACAGGAAATCCCCCGCCTTGGCGCGGGTGGCGCGGTATTCCGGCAGATAGCGTCCGGCCTGCCGCATCATCCAGATCGGCGGCACCGCCTGAACCTCGCCCTTCAGCGACCGCAGCAGTTTCTTCTCCATACCCATATCCGTGCCCCTCTCCGTCCTTTCGCGCAATTGGGCTACGGGTCCCTTCCGGGGGGCCGATTGTCAAGCCCGCGGTTGTCAGGCGACCGCCCGCCGACTAAAGGAGAGGACATGAAAACCGCTCTGCCCTCTCCCGCCGCGCCGCTGAAAATCGGCACCCGCGGTTCCCCCCTGGCGCTGGCCCAGGCGCATGAAACCCGCGACCGGCTGGCCGCGGCCTTCGACCTGCCGCCCGAGGCCTTCGAGATCGTGGTGATCAAGACCACCGGCGACGACGCCGCGCTGATCGCCAAGGACCGGCCGCTGAAGGAGCTGGGCGGCAAGGGGCTCTTCACCAAGGAGATCGAGGAGCAGCTGCTGACGGGCGGCATCGACATCGCGGTGCATTCGATGAAGGACATGCCGGTGGCGCAGCCCGCCGGGCTGATCCTGGATTGCTACCTGCCGCGCGAGGATGTGCGCGACGCCTTCGTGTCGCCGACGCTGTCGGGCTGGGAC
>JBFXGQ010000499.1:0-3817 GCA_050177915.1 Pseudodonghicola sp.
GAAGCTGGTCAACTTCTGGGCCAGCTGGTGCGCGCCCTGCCGGGTGGAGCATCCCAATCTGGCGGCGCTGGCCGCGGAGGGGGTCGAGATCCTTGGCGTCAACTACAAGGACGACGCCGCCAAGGCGGGCGCCTTCCTGGCCGAACTGGGCGATCCCTATGCCGCGCTCGGCCGCGACCCCGAGGGGCGCATGGCGCTCGACTGGGGCGTCTACGGCGTGCCGGAGACCTATGTGATCGACGGCAAGGGCACCATCCTGATGCGCTTCGCCGGTCCGGTCACCCAGCGCGTGATCGACGAGAAGCTGCGCCCGGTGCTGGAGCGGGCGGCGAAGGCCGAGTGATCACAGCCGGTAACCGCCAGCGACGGTCAGCACCTCGCCGGTGATGAACCCCGCCGCCTCGGAGGCGAGAAAGCGCACGGCGCCGGCGACGTCCTGCGGCGTGCCGACGCGGCCGAGCGCGGTCAGCTCGACGAATTGCGCGGTCAGATCCTCGGGGCGCGGCGCCTCGGGCAGGTTGATGGCGCCCGGCGCCACCGCATTGACGCGGATGCCCTGCGGCCCCAGCTCCTTGGCCATGGCGCGGGTCCAGAGGTTGAGCGCCGCCTTGCTGGCGCCATAGAGCACCGCGTCGCGCGGCGGCAGCACCGCATTGACCGAAGAGATGCTGACAATCGCCGCGCCGCGCTCCAGATGCGGCAGCGCGGCGGCCAGCAGCGCCGCCGGGGCCAGCAGGTTGACGTCCAGAATGGCGTGCTGCACGGCGCGGTCGAAGCTCTCCTTCGGGGTCGGCGCCACGATGCCGGCGTTGTTGACGATCACGTCCAGTCGTCCGAAGCGCGCCAGGGTCTCGGCCACCACCGTCTCCGCCGCGCCGTCGCGCGCCAGATCGGCGTGGATCGCCAGCCGCTCCGGCCGCGCCTTGGGCGGGGTGCTGTGCCAGGTGAAAGCCACCGCGTGATCGCGGGCCAGATCCTCGACGATGGCGCGCCCGATCCCTGTCGCGCCACCGGTCACCAGGGCGACCTTTCTCATTCCCGCGCTTTCCCTTCTTCTCGCTCCAAATACTCCCGCCGGAGGCGCCCAGGGTCAATCACGGCGTCAATCGTGCCGCGCCATTTCCTGGCTGCGGGCGCGCAGCCGGGCCACGAATTGGCGCAGCAGGGGCACCCGGCGCGGCCGGAAGCTGTCGCCGCTGCGCCGGGCGTCGAGGATCGAGCCGACCTTGAACTGCCGGAAGTCCTGCCGCAGGCAGCACCAGCCCAGCAGCATCACCACATTGTCCAGATAGGCCAGCGCCAGCGGGTAGATGCGCCGCGCGGTCACCGCGCCGGCGTTGTCGCGATAGGTGATTTCCAGCGCCTCCTCGGCCCAGCTCGCCTCGCGCAGCAGCGTCATGTCGACGGCGGCGGCATGCGGCTGGGCGAAGCGGTGCACCAGGTTGATCGCCTGCACCGCCTGCCGCTGCTGGCGTTCGGGCAGGGTGGCGGTGATCTTGACCAGCGCATCCGCCGCGGCGTGCCCCAGCGCCGCGTCGCCGCGCGCCTGCACCTCCGAGAGGCCCAGCACCAGCGCCTCGATCTCCAGCTGGGTGAAGGTCTGCGGCGGCAGGGCGGGATCTTCGGTCATGGTATAACCGAGCCCCGCCGCCCCGTCGATCCGGGCGCCGGCGGCGCGCAACGCCTCGATATCGCGGTAGATGGTGCGCTCCGACACCTCCATCGCCGCGGCCAGCCGCGCGGCGGTGACCGGCGGGGTCAGCCCCCGGATCAGGTGCAGCAGACGAAACAGGCGGTCGGTCTTGGCCATGGTGCGATCCTGCCTGAACCCTCATGACGGAAACTGTCAGGAGGAGCATGGCATACCCGGCCCATCGAAACCAGTGACGGAGGCCATTGCGATGCCGACCCTTTATCATTCCCCCTTCAGCCGCTCGACGCGGGTGATCACCCAGCTGATGCTGATGGACAAGCTCGATGCCGTCGATGTGCGCCCGGTCGTGGTGCGCCGGCAGGACGGCACCGGTCGCCACGATGCGGCCAACCCGCATCCCGAGGGCAAGGTGCCCTTCCTGATCGGCGACGACGGCACGGCGATCCGGGAATCCAATGCCATCATGCTCTACCTCGACGAGCTTTACGGCTATCCGCTGGGCATCGCGCCGGGGCAGCCGGGGCGCGGCGCCTTCCTGTCGTGGATGTGCTATTACGGCGGCGTGCTGGAACCGGCGCTGACGCTGGCCTTTGCCGGGGTCGAGCATCCGGCGCTGACCGCCAATTTCCGCGGCATGGCAGAGGTCGGCGCGCAGATCGAGGCGGGCCTCGGCGATGCGCCCTTCCTGATGGGGGACCGGTTCACCATCGCCGATCTGATCACGGCCTCGGCCTTCCAATGGGCGGCGCCGAAATTCGCCCCCGACAGTCCGGCGGTGCGCGACTGGGTCGCGCGGGTGACCGAGCGGGTCGGAACGGTGCCGGTGATGGACTATGAGCAGAAGGTCAAGGCGGCGCTGGACGCGGCGGCCTGACCCGGGGGGCGGAGAGGGGGCGGAGCGCGCGGCCCCTCTCACGTCCTCGGCAAAAGAAAAGCCCCGCGCAAGGCGGGGCTTTCCTGTTTCGGGCGCGGGCCGGTCTTACGACTTGGCCAGGTTGCGCAGCACGTAGTGCAGCACGCCGCCGTTCTTCAGGTATTCGATCTCCACCTCGGTATCGATCCGGGCCTTGAGCTGGATCGTCTTGGTGGTGCCGTCCTTGAATTCGATGGTGCAGGGCACCAGCGACAGCGGCTTGATGTCGCCTTCGAGGCCTTCGATGGTGACCACCTCGTCGCCGGTCAGGCCCAGCGTCTTGCGAGTGTCGCCGCCGGTGAACTCGAACGGAATGACGCCCATGCCGATCAGGTTCGAACGGTGGATCCGTTCGAAGCTCTCGGCGATCACGCCCTTGACGCCCAGCAGGTTGGTCCCCTTGGCCGCCCAGTCGCGCGAGGAGCCGGCGCCGTATTCGATGCCGCCGAAGATGACCAGGGGCGTGCCCGCCGCCTGATATTCCATCGAGGCGTCGTAGATCGAGGTCTCATCGCCGTTCGGGCCCTTGGTATAGCCGCCCTCGACGCCGTCCAGCATCTCGTTCTTGATGCGGATGTTGGCGAAGGTGCCGCGCATCATGACTTCGTGGTTGCCGCGGCGCGAGCCGTAGCTGTTGAAGTCACGCGGCTCGACGCCGCGCTCGGTCAGGTACTTGCCGGCCGGGGTGGTCGGCTTGAACGAGCCTGCGGGCGAGATGTGGTCGGTGGTGATCATGTCGCCCAGCACCGCCAGCACGCGGGCCGACTTGATGTTCGAGATCACGCCCGGCTCTTTCGACATGCCGCGGAAGTAGGGCGGGTTCTGGATATAGGTCGAATCCGCCGGCCAGTCGTAGGTTTCCCCTTCCGAGGTCTCGACGCCCTGCCACTTCTCGTCGCCCTTGAAGACGTCGGCGTATTTCGCCTGGAACGCCTCGCGGGTGACGACCTTTTCCACCAGCTCGGCGATTTCGGCGTCGGTCGGCCAGATGTCCTTCAGATAGACATCCTTGCCCTCCGGCGTCTGCGCCAGCGGTTCGGTGGTCAGGTCGATGTTCATGTCACCGGCCAGCGCATAGGCGACCACCAGCGGCGGCGAGGCCAGGTAGTTGGCGCGCACGTCGGGGCTGATCCGGCCTTCGAAGTTGCGGTTGCCCGAGAGCACCGCGGTGGCGATCAGATCGTTGTCGTTGATCGCCTTCGAGATTTCCGGTTGCAGCGGGCCGGAGTTGCCGATGCAGGTGGTGCAGC
>JBFXGQ010000500.1:0-3805 GCA_050177915.1 Pseudodonghicola sp.
TGGCGGCCACCGTGGTGGCGCCGGCGCGTTCGACCATCGCCGGGGCCTTGTCGACCACCTCGATGTCCAGATCGGTGGCGCGGAACGACACGGTGTCGCCCTCGGCCTCGATCAGCACATTGGCCAGGATCGGGATCGTATTGCGCCGCTCCACCACCGATTGGGCCTGCGCCACGGCCTTCAGGAGCGTGCCGCGCTCGATGCTGATCTTCATGTCCCTCACCCTCCGCATCTGCCGGGAAGGGCACACTAGCCGTTCGCCCCTGCGGCACAAGGTTTTTCTGGTAAATCGTTGAGTGGAGTTGTCGACTGGAATGCCCGGGGCGTCAAGGCCTCCGGGGCGCGCGCAGGGCCTGTCATCGGGATTGCCGGCCCCGGTGCCCGGCATCCCGGCGCGCAAAACGAAACCGGGCGGCCCGTCAGGGACCGCCCGGCACAACAGCTGGCAGCGGATCGCGGTGCGAAACCTCAGGCCTCCAGCGCGCGGCGCAGGATTTCGACGTCCTCGGCGATCTGGCCGTCGGTGGTCTTCAGCTCCTCGATGCGGCGCACGCCGTGCATCACCGTGGTATGATCACGCCCGCCGAAGCGGCGGCCGATCTCGGGCAGCGACCGGCTGGTCAGCTGCTTGCACAGATACATCGCCACCTGACGCGGCCGGGCATAGGAACGCAGCCGCTTCGGCCCGATGATGTCGCTGAGCCGGATGTTGTAGTAGTCCGACACCTTGCGCTGGATCTCCTCGATGCTGATCTTGCGCTCGGACGCCCGCAGCACGTCGGCCAGACAGTCCTGGGTCAGCTCCATGTCGATCTCGCGCCCGACCAGCGAGGCGAAGGCGAACAGGCGGGTCAGCGCGCCTTCCAGAACGCGGACGTTGGTGCTGATCCGCTGGGCGAGGAATTCCAGCACCCCGTCGGCGATCTTCAGATCGGGATAGGAACCGCGGTACTGCTGCACCTTGGTCTGCAGGATGCCCAGCCGCAGCTCGTAATCGGTCGGATGCAGGTCGACCACCAGGCCGCATTGCAGGCGGGATTTCACCCGGTCCTCAAGGTCCTTGATCTCGCCGGGCGCGCGGTCGGCGGAAATGATGATCTGCTTGTTCTGATCGACCAGCGCGTTGAAGGTATGGAAGAATTCCTCCTGCGTGGAATCCTTGCCGGCGATGAACTGGACGTCATCCACCATCAGCACGTCGACCGAGCGGAACAGATGCTTGAAATCCATCATCTTGCGTTCGCGCAGCGCCTGCACGAAGCGGTACATGAACTGCTCCGCCGACAGATAGAGCACATTCAGATCGGGCCGCTTGGCGCGCAGTTCCCAGGCGATGGCGTGCATCAGGTGGGTCTTACCAAGGCCCACACCACCATAGAGCACCAGCGGATTGAAGGTGACCGGGCCGCCCTCGCTGACCCGGCGGGCGGCGGCATGGGCCAGTTCGTTCGGCTTGCCGACGACGAAGCTGTCGAAGGTGAAACGCGCATCCAGCGGCGCCGCCTGCAGCGCCTCGGCGACGCTGTCGGATTCTGCCTCGACGACCGGCGCGGTAACGGCGGCCGCGACCGGTGCGGCTGCGGCGGGCTGCGACCAGGCCGCAGCCGGACGCGCCGCCGGACGGGCGGCGGTATTCGCCACCTGGAACGACAGCCGCTGCACCGGCGCGCCGGACATCGTCAGCTCATAAAGGATCAGATCGGAAAAGTTCTGGTTGACGTAATTGCCCATGAAACTGGTCGGGACGTTGAACACGGCCACCCCGTCCTGCAGTTCCGCGAACTCCAGCGGCTCGATCCAGGTCTTGAAATTGTTCTGGCCGACCGTTTTCAGAAGCCGTTGTCTCAGCTGTCCCCATTTTTCTTGCGTCATCCAGCGCCTCATATCCCGTACCCACGGCCTTGCGGCCTGTTCATATCATTGACCGGGTCACCCCGGCAGGATTCACATCACAGGACATTCGTGCGCCTGCCACCGGACCGGCAGGCGTCGTCCTCCATCCGGACGACATCGCAGTACGACTGATTCAGAAACACACGTCTGCTCCCGCAGTGGGAACATAACCACCGTACCGCTCTGCACTCATTGTCATGACAGGGTCGCACAACCAGAGCGATACTGGCGCACAACACATCAAAACGGATCGGGCAAAGCCCGTCCCTCTTGATAATTCGTTCCGACCCGTCCCGATGCCCGTCGGTCCGTTTCGAAACCAGCCTGTCCCCCCAAGCGAGTGAATCGCATGGACAGGGATAGCAAGAGGGGGAGCGGAGCGGCAACGAAACTATGATGTTGACTCAGCCTTTCGGCTCAAAGAATCTCTCGCACCTGCGGAAAGCTGCAACACCCCCGGACCAACGAGAAAAGGCGCTGCGAAGCGCAACGCCTTTTCCAAAAACACTTTTAGGTTGAATGCCGCAGGCGCTCAGCCCAGCGCTTTCACCCGCGCCGACAGACGGGACATTTTGCGGGCAGCGGTATTCTTGTGGAACACGCCCTTGGTCACGCCGCGCATCAGCTCGGGCTGAGCGGCGCGCAGGGCTGCCTGGGCGGCGTCCTTGTCACCGGAGGCGATCGCCTCTTCGACTTTGCGCAGATAGGTGCGGATGCGCGAACGACGCGCTTTGTTGACGGCGAAGCGGGCCTCGTTCTGGCGGGCGCGTTTCTTTGCCTGGGGCGAATTTGCCATGTCTGTGTAACCTTTTCCGGGTTCGGTTTTCGTCCAATAGGCGCACGGCCAAACCCAGCCCCGTCATCCGAAACGGGAGTGATTCTGGCCAAGGCGGGCCGCACGCGCATGTATAGCGGCGGTGATTATCCAGTTTGGCGCGGTTTGCCAACCGCAAAATGCCGCGCCGGCCACGCGGCGCCGAACGCCGCGCGGCAGATCGTTCCTGTGCGGCGCATCCGCGCCGCGCGCGCGATCACTTGTCGCGGAACTGCGGCTGACGCTTTTCGAGGAAGGCGGCCATGCCTTCCTTCTGATCCTCGGTCGCGAACATCGAATGGAACACCCGGCGTTCGAACAGCACCCCCTCGGACAGCGTCAGCTCGTAGCTGCGGTTCACGGCCTCTTTCGCCGCCAGCGTCGAGGGCATGGATTTCTCGGCGATCTTCTGCGCGGCGCCCAGCGCCTCTTCGATCAGCTTCTTGGCCGGGACCACGCGGCTCACCAGCCCGGCGCGCTCGGCCTCTTCGGCGTCCATGAAGCGGCCGGTCAGGTTCATGTCCATCGCCTTGGACTTGCCGACGAACCGGGTCAGGCGCTGGGTGCCGCCCATGCCGGCGATGACGCCGAGGTTGATCTCGGGCTGGCCGAATTTGGCGGTATCCGCGGCGATGATGAAATCGCAGATCATCGCCAGTTCGCAGCCGCCGCCCAGCGCATAGCCCGACACCGCCGCGATGATCGGCTTGCGGATCCGCATGATCCGGTCGCTGGCATCGGCGAAGAGGTTTTCGGTAAAGACGTCGACGAAGCTTTTCTCCGACATCTCCTTGATGTCGGCGCCGGCGGCGAATGCCTTTTCCGACCCGGTGATGATGACGCAGCGCACCTTGTCATTGGCGTCCGCCTCCTCCAGCGCCTGGCACAGTTCGGCCAGCAGCCGGGTGTTCAGGGCGTTGAGGGCCTCGGGGCGGTTCAGCTTGATGAGGGCAACGTGGTCGTCCACTTCGACGTTGATCGTCTCAAAGGCCATGTGCTTTTCGCTCTCGCTTGTTGCAGTTAGCTGCGATTCCTTACCATGCGCGCGCCATGGTTCAAGTTATCTTTGGCAGGCCGGACAGTAGAAGGTCGACAGAT
>JBFXGQ010000501.1:0-3785 GCA_050177915.1 Pseudodonghicola sp.
GCTTCAGGTGCATGGCAGCCCGGCTGGGGTGTCGGCGATCCTTGGTGCTCTGGGTCGGATTGAAGGTTTGCGGCTGGCCGAACCGGGGGAATTCACCCGTCGAGCGCTGGAAAACGGCAAGCTGGATCTGGCGCAGGTCGAGGGGTTGGCCGATCTGATCGAGGCCGAGACCGAGGTGCAGCGCAAGCAGGCGCATACGTTGTTCGAAGGCGCGCTTGGGCGGCTGGCGGAGAGCTGGCGCCACGATCTGATCCGCGCCGCGGCGCTGATCGAGGCGGTGATCGACTTCGCCGATGAGGAGGTGCCGACCGATGTGACACCGGAGGTGCGGCAGCTGATAGACCGGGTCGAGGTGAACCTTCGGAGGCAGACCGCCGGCGTGCGGATGGCGGAACGCATTCGCGAGGGGTTCGAGGTTGCCATCGTGGGCGCGCCGAATGCGGGAAAATCGACGCTTCTCAATGCCTTGGCCGGGCGCGAGGCGGCCATCACCTCGGAACACGCGGGCACCACCCGCGATGTGATCGAGGTTCGGATGGATCTGGCGGGCCTGCCGGTCACCTTGCTCGACACCGCCGGGCTGCGGGAAACCGAGGATGCGGTGGAGGGGATGGGGATCGCCCTGGCCCGCAAACGGGCGGAGGCCGCCGATCTGCGCGTCTTTCTGGCGGAGGCGTGCGAGGAACTGGAGGTCGAGATGCGGCCCGGCGACATCCGCGCCCGGCCCAAGGCCGACCGGCTGGCAGATAAGACCGGCGCGGTTTCCGGCCTGACCGGAGAGGGGCTCGACTGGATGGTGGCGCAGATCGGCGCGACGCTGTCGGACCGCTCGGCCTCGGCCGGTCTGGCAACGCGCGAACGGCATCGGGCGGCGATGGAGCGGGCGCTTGCCGGTCTGGAAACGGCGCGCAGCATTCTGGACGCGGGGCCGGAGATGTATGATATCGCAGCGGAAGAGCTGCGGAATGCGATTCGGGCCCTTGAATCTCTGGTCGGCCGGATCGATGTGGAAAACCTGCTGGACGAAATCTTCGCCAGCTTCTGCCTGGGTAAGTGAGGAGTGTTTCACGTGAAACATTCGGACATGGATGTGATCGTTGTCGGCGGTGGGCACGCGGGGGCCGAGGCTGCCCATGCCGCCGCGCGGATGGGCGCGCGCACCGCGCTGGTGACACTGCGGCGCGACGGTATCGGCGTGATGTCCTGCAACCCGGCGATCGGGGGCCTGGGCAAGGGCCATCTGGTGCGCGAGGTCGACGCGCTGGATGGCGTGATGGGCCGGGTCGCCGACCGGGCCGGCATCCAGTTCCGCTTGCTCAATCGTCGCAAGGGGCCGGCGGTGCAGGGGCCACGGGCTCAAGCGGACCGCGCGCTCTATCGCAGCGCCATGTTGGCGGAGACCGAGGCGCAGCCGCATCTAGAGATCGTCGAGGGTGAGGCGGTCGACTTCCTGATGGCCGGCGACCGGGTTGCCGGCGTCGTGCTGGCCGACGGGTCGGAGATTCCAGCCAAGGCCGTGGTGCTGACCTCCGGTACTTTCCTGCGCGGAGTGATCCATATCGGCGACGTCAAGCGTCCCGGCGGGCGGATGGGCGACAAGCCATCGGTCAAGCTGGCGGAACGGATCGACGGTTTCGACCTGCCGCTCGGTCGATTGAAGACCGGCACGCCGCCACGGCTGGACGGCCGCACTATCGCCTGGGACGGGCTGGAGGTGCAGCCGGGCGACGACGATCCGGTGCTGTTCTCCTTCCTGTCGAAGCGGGTTCAGGCGCCGCAGATCGCTTGCGGGATCACCCATACCAACCCGCGCACCCATGAGATCATCGAGAAGAACCTGAAGCGTTCGGCGATGTATGGCGGCCATATCGAGGGCGTCGGTCCGCGCTATTGTCCGTCGATCGAGGATAAGATCGTGCGCTTCGCCGACAAATCCTCGCATCAGATCTTCCTTGAGCCGGAAGGGGTGAACGACCACACGGTCTATCCGAACGGCATTTCGACCTCGCTGCCCGAGGATGTGCAGGAGGCCTATGTCCACTCCATCGCCGGGCTGGAAAATGCGGTGATCCTGCAGCCGGGCTATGCCATCGAATACGACTATGTCGACCCGCGGGCGCTGACGCTGCAACTGGCGGTCAAGGATGTGCCAGGCCTATATCTTGCGGGACAGATCAACGGCACCACAGGATATGAGGAGGCCGCAGCGCAAGGCATGGTGGCGGGGCTGAATGCCGCGCTGGCGGTGCAGGGGCGTGAGCCGGCGACCTTCAGCCGGTCCGACAGCTATATCGGCGTGATGATCGACGATCTGACGACGCGCGGAGTGGCGGAGCCTTATCGCATGTTCACCTCGCGGGCGGAGTTCCGGCTGTCGCTGCGTGCCGATAACGCCGACCAGCGGCTGACGCCGATCGGGCTGGAGATCGGCTGTGTCGGCGAGGCGCGAAAGACGGC
Organism: Pseudodonghicola sp.; assembly: GCA_050177915.1. Classification (GTDB taxonomy): domain Bacteria; phylum Pseudomonadota; class Alphaproteobacteria; order Rhodobacterales; family Rhodobacteraceae; genus Pseudodonghicola. The sequence continues at coordinate 2,458 of JBFXGQ010000501.1, forward strand.
GTTCCTCGACAAGATGGAGCGTCTGGACAGCGCGCGCGACCGGATGACCGGCAGAAGTTTCACGCCGAAGCAGGTGGCCGAGACCGGGATCCGGGTCAACCAGGACGGCACCCGGCGTTCGGGGCTGGAGGTTCTGGCCTTCCCGGATGTCACCTTCGAGGATGTCCTGCCGCTCGATCCCGAGCTGGAGAGCGTCGATGCCGAGATCCGGCGGCAGCTGGAGCGCGAGGCGCTTTATGCCAATTACATCTCGCGCCAGCGCAAGGACATCGACGCACTGCGGCGGGATGAGGAGCGGGAGATTCCGGGAGATTTCGATTACTCCGCCCTCGACGGGCTGTCGAACGAGCTGAAGTTGAAGCTGTCGCGCGCCCGGCCGGGAAATCTGGCGCAGGCGGCGCGGGTGGACGGGATGACGCCGGCGGCGCTGGCGCTGTTGTTGTCGCGACTGCGGCGCGACCGGCAGGTGCGGAGCGCATGAGCGGGCAAGGCGCGCTGCTGGCGCAGCTGAATGTTTCACGTGAAACATCGGATCGCCTGGAGATCTTTGCCGAGTTGCTGCGCAAATGGAACCCGAGGATCAATCTGGTGTCCCGCGCCAGCCTGGATCACCTGTGGACCCGGCATATCATCGATTCGATCCAGGTGTTCCGCTGCGTCGAACCCGCCGACCATTGGGTGGATCTGGGCAGCGGTGGCGGTTTTCCGGGCATCATCATCGCCATCCTCGCCGCCGAGGAGGCGCCGGAGTTGCGCGTCACCCTGATCGAAAGCGATCAGCGCAAATCCGCCTTCCTGCGGACGGCAGCGCGGGAATGCGGCGTCCGTTGCGAGGTGATCGCGGCGCGAATCGAGGCGGTCGAACCGCAGCAGGCGGATATTCTCTCTGCCCGCGCGCTGGCCGATCTTGACACTTTATTGGGCTTTGCCGAACGGCATTTGAAGAAAGACGGCGTCGCGCTGTTCCCGAAGGGAATTTCCTGGGGAAAAGAATGCGATGCAGCGCGGGAGCGATGGAATTTTTCCGCCCAGGCCATTACCAGTATGACGGAACCCGATGCGGTGATCTTGAAAATCGAAGGAGTATCGCGTGTCTGATCTGTCCCGGCCGGAGGGGCCGAAAATCATCGCCGTCGCCAATCAGAAGGGCGGCGTGGGCAAGACCACCACGGCCATCAACCTGGCGGCGGCGCTGGTCGAATGCGGCAAGCGCGTTCTGGTCGTGGATATCGACCCGCAGGGCAATGCATCGACCGGGTTGGGGATCGAGGCGGCGGACCGCAATATGACCAGCTACGAGCTTCTGGTCGAAGACGTGGCGCTGGAAG
>JBFXGQ010000502.1:0-3782 GCA_050177915.1 Pseudodonghicola sp.
AAATGGCTTTGGCAATAGGACACGCCCAGCGTCACCAGGGCTACCATCAGCTGTTCGATGATGTCGATCGAACCGCGCACCGGATGATTGAGCAGGCCGCGGCCAAGCACCTCGGCGCAGACCAGCCCCATCAGGGCGAGGATCAGCAGGCCGGCGATCAGCGCCGCGAATTTTTCCACCGCGCCAATTGCAGTGTCACATGTATCGATAATGGCCCGCATGGGCAGCCTCCTTCCCTGCGCTGCCGCGGCGGAGATGTCCCCGCCGCAGCCTGCGGTCTTGGCCTTACTGGCCGGCTTGCGCCTTTTCGGCTTCCGACAGGATCAGGTCGAACAGCTCCTGCCCCGGGATCCCCTTGGCGGTCACGCCGTCGATCCAGGTCTGCCAGCTCGGCCGCACCGCAGCGTCGAGCGCGGTCTTGACGTCCTCGGTCAGCGGGATGCGGGCCAGGCCGATCTTGTCGAACTCTGCCTCGTTGGCCTGGTCGATTTCGGCATAGGCCGCGATCTGATGCGCGTAGGCGGCGGGCACCGCCTCCTCCAGCAGGGCTTTGTACTGCTCGGGCAGGGCATTATAGGCGTCGGTATTGGCCGCCACGGTGCATTGGATCGTGCCCAGGTTCCAGGCGTCGGTGACCCAGTTCGACAGCTCGTGGAACCGATAGGCCACGAAGGCATAGGTATAGGGATAGACGATCCCCTCGATCACCCCGCGTTCCAGCGAGTTGTAGAGATCGGGCGCCGGCATGGTCGAGGTGACCGCCCCCAGCGCCTCCATCAGCGCGGCATGGCCGCCCGAGGCGTTGATCCGCTTGCCCTGCCAGTCGGCCAGCGTCATCGGGGCGTCCCCCTTGCCCATGACCTCGTAATTCGGCATCAGCGCCGACATGATCGGCGTGGCGTTCCACTTGTCCCATTCCGACTTGACGGCCGGGTGCTTGAGATATTCGCCATAGACCTTGTACTGCACCTCGAAGCTCGGCAGCGGCAGGAAGGCCTGGCTCAGCCCCATCGAGGCCGGCGTCTTGTCCGGGTGGTAGAAGGGGCAGACCGTGGCGGCCTCGAAGGCGCCAAGCTGAAGCCCGTCGATATTCTCCTTCGGGTCGGACAGCACGCCGCCATATTCCAGCGACAGTTCGAAATTTCCGTCGGTCTTTTCCGCGAGATAGTCCTTGAGCCCCTCGACGCCCTCGGTGAACCCGCGCCGCGCGCCCCAGAGCGAGACCAGCCATTTGACCTTGGGGCCATCCACCTCGGCCGCCTGGACGGCGCCGGGGGTGAAGGCCGCGGCCGAGGCCGTGAGAGCCGCCGCCACGGCGACGGCAATCCCGAATGAAGAGACTGTCTTGTCGTAAGTCATGGTGTCCTCCCTGACACGTGTTGAATGTCGGGCCCGGTGGACCGGGCGTTGTGGTCAATACCTCTCCGTTGCGCCGTTTCCGGCGCTTGCGGTCATGGTCCCTTCAGGCTTCCTCCCCTGGACGCACACCGGGCCGCGAGGCTCTCCGTCCGGCGCAGACACTCCCAAAAAACGGGGCGCGCCTGAATGGAGAAAGGCAGAAAAAAGTTGTACATCTCGTGTGACATTCTCTCCGCCTGTTGGCCTTCCGGACGGGGGCGTCAGTCCGAATCGGGCCTTAAGCGGCGCCGAACCTGATGTTTTCCGGGTTTCCCGCGCGACCGGTTCGCCCGGGTGTCCCGTCTTTCCGTCTGGGACGCAGGCCGAGATTGCAGATTTTTTGGGTCCCCGCTTAGCGGTGGCGGAACTGCGGCGGCCGCTTCTCGACGAAGGCGGTCATGCCCTCGCGGCGATCCTCGGTCGCGAAGGTCGCATAGAGCAGGCGGCGTTCCAGATGCACGCCTTCGGCCAGATGCGTCTCATAGGCGTGGTTGACCGCCTCCTTGGCCATGCGCAGGATCGGGCGTGAACTTTGCGAGATCTGCTTGGCGAGGCTCACCGCCTCTTGCAGATAGTCCGCCGTCGGCACGACCCGGCTCACCAGCCCGCGCGCCAGGGCTTCCTCCGCCCCCATGGTGCGGCCCGACAGGATCATGTCCATGGCGACCGCCTTGCCCATGGCGCGGGTCAGCCGCTGGGTGCCGCCGGCGCCGGGGATCACACCGATCTTGGTTTCAGGCAGCGCGAACCGGGCGGTGTCCGAGGCGACGATGATATCGCACATCAACGCCAGTTCGCAGCCGCCGCCCATGGCGTATCCCGAAACCGCGGCGATGGTCGGCTTGCTGCAGCTTGCGGCGCGTTCCCAAGTGGCGGTGATGAAGCCTTCGTCCCAGACCTGGACCAGGGTCTTGTCGCAGATTTCCTTGACATCGGCCCCCGCCGCAAAGGCGCGGTCATTGCCGGTGATGACGATGGCGTGGATCGTATCGTCGGCCTCGAAGGCATCCAGCGCCGCGCTCATTTCCGTGGTGATCTGGGTGTTCAGCGCGTTCAGCGCCTCGGGTCGGTTCAGGCGCAGGATGCCGACCGGCCCGTCGGTTTCGATCAGCACGGTCTGATAGGTCTGGTCTTTCATCTCGGATCTCCGGTTGGGGTGACGCCCTTGCGCCGCCGGTCGGGCGGGTGCGGAAGGTCGATGGCCAGGCGGGTGGCGTGGCGTTCGAAACGGGGGATGCCGTTGTCTCGCAGGCAAAGCGCCGCGCGATTGCGCGAGGCGGCCAGCGGTCGCGTCAGCGCCTGATCAGGCCCTGGGTCCGGTTGGCCAATATCTTCCAGCACGGCGCCCTGACGGCCCCGCCTGTGCAGGATGAATGCCCGCATCTGTCTCCTCCCTCGATAAGATAATGTAAACAGATTTGCGTAAATGTGACAAGCCCTCCGTTCGCTGATCGTGTGGTCACCCATCTCCCGCAGGGCATTATCCGCCTAATATGTTGGGACTAATCCAATAAATCGCGCGCTCTTCCCAAAGTGGGTGTCGGTGTGAAGACGACTTGCGTGCCGTGGTTATATGACAATATATTTATTTATATCGAGAGGGTGAGGGAGGAAGTCATGACCTTGGATGTGGAAACGCGCGCGCAACTGGTTGCAACCATTCGGCGCTTTGTGGACGAACGCCTTTTGCCGGCCGAGGCGCAGGTGGCGGAAACCGATTCGATGCCGGAAGAGATCATCGCCGAGATGCGCGATCTCGGGCTGTTCGGCCTGTCGATCCCCGAAGACTTCGACGGGCTCGGGCTGCACATGTCGGAAGAGGCGGCGCTGATCTTCGAAATCGGCCGCGCCGCGCCGGCCTTCCGGTCGATCTTTGCCACCAATGTGGGGATCGGGTCGCAGGGCATCGTGATCGACGGCACGCCCGACCAGAAGGCGCGGTATCTGCCCTGCATCGCCTCGGGCGAGCTGATCGGGTCTTTCGCGCTGATCGAGCCCGATGTGGGATCGGATGCCGGATCGGTCGGACCAGCGCGGTGCGCGACGGCGACTTTTACGTGCTGAACGGCACCAAGCGTTTCATCACCAATGCGCCGATCGCCGGGCTGTTCACGGTGATGGCTCGCGCCGATCCGTCGCAGAAGGGCGCGCGCGGGGTTTCGGCCTTCGCGGTCGAGGTCGGGCTGCCCGGGCTCTCCACCGGCAAGCCGGAAAAGAAGATGGGCCAGCAGGGCGCCCACGTCTGCGATGTGATCTTCGACAATTGCCGCATGCCGGCCTCGGCCCTGATCGACGGGGTCGAGGGGGTGGGGTTCAAGACCGCGATGAAGGTGCTCGACAAGGGGCGACTGCATATCGCGGCGGCCTGCGTCGGGTTGGCCGAG
>JBFXGQ010000503.1:0-3776 GCA_050177915.1 Pseudodonghicola sp.
GCAGCCGACCAGCACCGCGGTCATTCCCGGCGTGCCGGCCGCGCCCAGCACCGCCAGCATCAGCGGCGTGCCCAGCATGTTGCCCAGATTGCCCATCTGCGCCAGCGCGCCATTGGCCAGCGCCCGGGTCTCGGCGCTGTCGTTCAGTTGCGGGATGGCGGCAAAGCTCGCCCCCTGCACCAGCCCCAGCGCGGCGAACAGGGCGATGGCGGGCGCCGCGCTCTGCGGTGCGAGCGGCAGCAGCAGGGCCAGCGCCAGCGCCAGACCGAAGCCCAGCAGCACCACCCGCACCGCGCTGTGGCGGCGCAGCAGCGCCACGCCCAGCGTCATCGACACCGCGATGGCGCCGAGCTGGGCCAGCGTCGCGGTCAGGGTGGCGGCGCGGGCGGGCAGCTGCGGCGGCCAGACCGCGAGGACGGCGACGAAGGTCAGCGTGTAGAACAGCCAGCCCCAGGCCGCGGCCGAGAGGAGGGGCGAGCGATAGATCTGCAGATGCCGCCGCAGCAGCGCCGGCAGGCCCAGCGGCGGTTCGGTCCGCGTGGCGGGCGCGTCGGCGGGCACCAGCCGGATCAGCACCAGCGCCATCGCGGCCATCCACAGGCCGTGGGCGGCGAACAGGGGGCCGGGGCCGAAGCGCTGCGCCACCGGCACGCCCAGCAGCGCGGTGATGGAGAAGGCGACGCTGAAGAAGGTACCCCAGAGCGTCAGCGCGGCGGGGCGGATGCGGTCGGGGGCGATCTGCGCGATCAGCGTGGGGGCGGCGACGACCAGGGCCAGATGGGTGGCGCCCTCGGCCACCCGCAGCGCCAGCATGACGGGCAGCGGCGGCAGCAGGCTCTCGGCGACAGAGAGCGCCGCGCCGATGCTCAGCGCCCAGATCAGTGTGCGGCGAAAGCCGATCCGCGCCACCAGCATCCCCGCCACCAGCCCCAGCAGCACCCCCATCAGGCTGAGCAGCGAGACCAGGAAGCCCAGCAGCGTGCCGGCCTGCGGGTAGGCCGCGCCAAGCTGCGGCAGGATCACCGCCATCTTGGAAAACTGTCCCGCCGAGCCGAGGCCGGCGGCATAGAGCGCGAGGATGGCGATCCAGGGGGAAGCGGGGCGGGTCATGGCGCAAGTGGTGGCGCGGGCCGGCGGCGAATGCAAGGGGAGGCAGGTCGGCGGTGGGGCCGGGTCGGCCCCCGGGGGCTTGCCAGCCGGCCGCCTTTGCCGCAATACCGGCCGGATCAGACGGCGATCAACACCGGGGCGCGGCGCGATGACGACACGATTCTCCTTTGAGCTGAAGGCGACCGACGGCAAGGCACGCACCGGCGTGATCGACACGCCGCGCGGCCAGATCCGCACCCCGGCCTTCATGCCGGTGGGCACCGCCGCCACGGTCAAGGCGATGATGCCCGAAAGCGTCGCCGCCACCGGCGCCGACGTCCTGCTGGGCAATACCTATCACCTTATGCTGCGGCCGACGGCCGAGCGGATCGACCGGCTGGGGGGCTTGCACAAGTTCATGAACTGGCAAAAGCCGATCCTGACCGACTCGGGCGGCTTTCAGGTGATGAGCCTTTCCGGCCTGCGCAAGCTGACCGAGGAGGGGGTGACGTTCAAATCCCATATCGACGGCTCCCGGCACCACCTCAGCCCGGAACGGTCGATGGAGATCCAGCGGCTTCTGGGCAGCGACATCGTGATGTGTTTCGACGAATGCCCGGCGCTGCCCGCCGACCGTGCCCGCATCGCCGAGAGCATGCGGCTGTCGATGCGCTGGGCGGCGCGGTCTCGCGAGGCCTTCGGCGATCGGCCCGGACATGCGCTCTTCGGCATCCAGCAGGGCGGGCTGGAGCGCGACATGCGCGCGGAGAGCGCCGAGGCGCTGAAGGCGATCGGCTTCGAGGGCTATGCCATCGGCGGGCTGGCGGTGGGCGAGGGGCAGGAGGCGATGTTCGGCTGTCTCGATTTCGCCCCCGACATGCTGCCGCAGGACAAGCCGCGCTATCTGATGGGCGTCGGCAAGCCCGACGATATCGTCGGCGCGGTGGCGCGCGGGGTTGACATGATGGACTGCGTGCTGCCGTCGCGCTCGGGGCGCACCGGCCAGGTCTTCACCCGCCACGGGGTGCTGAACATCAAGAATGCGCGGCATCAGGACGACCCGCGCCCCTTGGACGAACACTGCGGCTGCCCGGCCTGCCGCAACTATTCCCGCGCCTATCTGCACCATGTGTTCCGCAGTCAGGAGATCATCTCCTCGATGCTGCTGACCTGGCACAACCTGCATTATTTCCAGGAGCTGATGCAGGGCATGCGCGACGCCATCGCCGAGGCGCGGTTCGAGGCGTTCCAGGCCGATTTCCACGCGCAGCGCGCGCAGGGGGATATCGAGCCGCTCTGACCGGCAGGGCGGTCTGCCTTTTCGCCGAACGGCCGGCGGTTCAGAGGATTCCTCAGTCGCAGGTCCCGCCCGGCGTCTACGCCGGGCAGCGCCCGCCCCCCACGGGGCGGGCGCTGCCCTCGGTTGATGCCTTCAGGGGCGGTTGCCTGCCGCCGCTTAGCCGTTCCGCCGCAGTTTCCGCACCAGATCGGCGGCCCAGGGGCGCAGGCGGATCACCAGCGCCATCTCGCCCCTGCTTTTCTTCGCGGCGCGGCGCGCCGGCGCAGGCGGCGGGGCGAACAGCGGGTCGGCTGCCTGCTGCGCCAGGTCGATCAGATCCAGCAGCGCCTCGGCCGGGACGGTCTGCGGCGGCTGCCAATCCTCGGCCGCCAGCGCGGCGCGGGCGGCCTCGGGCGCGGGGGCATAGCCGCGCGCCGCGGCGAACTCCTGCGACTGCGCCTGCCAGAGATCGAGCAGCGCGGCGCGCTCGGCCGGCGGCAGCAGGCTGGCGTCGCTGCCGCCGGCGGGGTTCAGCGCGAACCAGCCCTGCAGCAGTCGTTCGCGCAGGGCGGCGTCGGGCACCAGCGCGTTCAGCACCTGCAGGATCACCACCGCCTCGCGCGCCGGCCCGGCATAGCGCGGCACATCGAGCGCCGGCAGATCGCCCGGCAGCCCGGCCAGCGCGGCGAAACCGGGCCAGAGCGCATCGCCGCGCAGCGCGTCGAAATCACCGAAGCGGACCCGGGCGCCGAGGCGGTCCTCGAAGGCGCCGAACAGCCCGGCCCAGTCGGTCAGCGCGGCGCCGTGGTCGACCACAAAGGCGCCGATGCCGCGCGCGCCGGGGCGGGTGCCGAGGGCGATCCGTTCCCGATAGAGCGCCTCGACATAGGCGTCGGGGCGGCGCGCCAGTACCACCGGCTCGATCCGGTCGAAGCCGCCCAGCCGGTCGGCCAGCGCCGCGATCAGCCGGTCGCGGTCGGGCCGCATCGGAAAGCCCATGTTCTCGCACGACAGCACCACGGTCCGGGCGCCGCTGCGGCCGATCTCGCGGTGCAGCGCCTGCCAGGGGGCGTCGTCGCCGGCGCGGAGCGCCCGCACCAGCCCCTGATGGCCCGGCGTGGCGCCGGGCCGCAGCGGCGCCTCGGGGCTGTCGAAGCCGGTCCGCGGCACCAGGACCCCGGCCTGCGCCAGTGCCGCCCGGTGCCGCAGCAGATGGTGCTGCAGATAGGTGGTGCCGGTCTTGTGCAGCCCCAGATGCAGCACCAGCCGGCGGCGATGGCGGATCGGCAACGGCCGGCGCCGGGTCTGCGGCGCGGCGCCCTCGGCGAGGGCGGCCTGCGCGGCGGCGAAATCGCCGGCGCGCAGCGCCCGGTGGATGGCGAAGAAGGCGGTGCGCGGGATCCGGCCG
>JBFXGQ010000504.1:0-3752 GCA_050177915.1 Pseudodonghicola sp.
CGCGCCGGTCAGCACCAGCGCGGCAAGCAGGGGGAGGATCCTAGAAGGACGCACGCAGCCCCACATAGACCGCGCGCCCCTGGGTGTTGAAGCCCGCGGCGGTCTGATATTGCTCGTCGAACAGGTTCTCCACCCGCAGATAGCCCTCGGCATTGTCGGTGAAGGCATAGCTTACGCCGGTGGAGACCACGGTGTAATCCCCCATCGGCGTGCCGAATTCGGCCGGGCGGTCGGCGACATGGCGGACGTTCAGGTTGCCCGACCAGCCATTGGCCAGATCGGCGTCGAGCCCGAGGTTGACGTCATGCGTCGGCACCCGCAGCAGCGGCGCGCCGGTGGCGTCCTCGGCGTCCGTATAGGTGTAGTTGCCGTAGAGGCTGAACTGGTCGTTCATCGCCCATTGCCCCGACAGCTCGATCCCCTGCGAGGTCGAGGTGCCCGCCACCTGCTGATACTGGCCGGTGAAGGCGGGCCAGGGGGTGAGGGTGACGAACTGGATCAGATTGTCGATCTCGGTATGGAAGGCGGTCGCCTTGACGAAGCTGCCGGGTGCGAAGCTGTGCTCGATCCCCAGCTCGAAGCTGGTGCTCTCTTCGGGGTCGAGTGCCGGGTTGCCGTAGAGCGTACTGTTGAGCTCGTAGAGCGACGGGGCGCGGAAGCCGGTCGCCGCCACCGCCCGCAGGATGGTGGCATCGGTCAGCCGATAGGCCGCCGCCAGACGTCCGGTCACATGGTTGCCGAAGGTCGAATGGTCGTCGAAGCGGAGCGAGGCCGACAGGTCCAGCGCGGTGGTGGGCGCATATTGCAGCTCGCCGAACAGGCCGGTGATCTCGGTCTCGCCGGTCTCGACGCCGGAATCGTAGCTCTGCTGCTCCCAGTCGCCGCCGAAGGTCAGGCTCAGCATGTCCGAGACCGAATAGCTGCCGGTGTAATCGACCCGTCGCCGCTCGCTGTCGAACAGCGTGTCGACCCCGTTCGAGCTGCTGAGGCGGTCGTTGCTGTAGTAGCTGGCCGAGAACTGATGCTGCCAGGCGCCCAGATCGAGCTGGCCGTAGGCGCGCAGGGCTCGGGTCTCGGTGGTGGTGTAATCGTCGTAGGGCGGGGCGCCGTCGCCGCCGAATTCGTCGAAGTTTCCGCGCGCGTCCAGCGTATAGGCCGACAGCCCCAGCTTCAGCGTTTCGGTGGCCATCACATCGGCCGAGAAGGTCAGCCGGGTGCCCTGATAGCCGTCATCCTCGGTGCCGCCGCTATTGGCCGAGAAGCCGTCGGTGATCACCCGGTCGATGCCGATCGCCAGGCCGCCGCGGGTGCCGCTGTAGCCATAGCTGGCGGCGCCACGCCAGGTGCTGTTGCTACCGCCCTCGACGCTCAGCGTGGTCCGGGACCCCGGTTCCTCGGGGCGGGCGACGGTGGTGATATTGACCACGCCGCCCACCGCGCGCGAGCCGTAGATCGAGGAGGAGGAGCCCTTCAGGATCTCGATCCGCTCGATATTGTCGGTGGTCATGTCGCCCCAGTCGAACTGGGTCTGGGTCGAGCTGGGGTCGGTCACGTCGATGCCATTGACCAGCACCTTGACGTATTGGCCGCCGAGGCCGCGGATGCGCAATGTGGTGGCGGCACCCATGCCGCCGTTGGCGCTGACCGAGACGCCGGGCTGGCGCGCCAGGTAATCGGCCACCGTGGTCTCGCCGGCCTGCGCCAGATCCTTCTGGGTGATCACCTCGACCGTGGCGCCGGTGCGGGCCAGCGGCGTGGCGGTGCCGGACTTGCTGGCCGAGATGGTGATCTCGTCCAGCAGATAGGGCTCCTCGGCCAGCGCGGGGGCTGCGGCGCAGACGGCAAGGGCGGATGCCGTGGTGAGCAAGGTCTTCATGTCGTGGTCCTTTCCGGGCCTTCGGTATCGTGGTGTCTGGAAAGGCACGCGGCGGGCCGCGCTCTTCCGCAAACGGTGAGTTGGTCATCACCCCTACGGTTCGAACGCCGCCCATCTGACGCACCCCGCGCCGGATGAAGGTGATCGCCTTGGCAGGTCTCCTGACTAGTGGGTCGTCGCCTGGGCCGGACCTTCCCGAACCTGTCGGTTCAGTGGTATTCGCCGGCCCCGCTCGCCACGTACAGTTGCGGGGGCAGTCACGGATTTGCTCCCCAAACAGGGGGCGCACCGCAGTTCCCTTTTCACGGCGACCGGGGTCGCCGAACCAAAGCGCCTCCGGGCATACGTGGTTGCGACTTTCCGCGCAAGAGAGTTTGCGGCGCCGCGGCGGTCAATCCCGTCTTGCGGGGGCGCGGCGGGGCTTGTATCCCGAATGCCAATCATCAAAACGCATCCAAGCAGACAATCGAGCGGAGCTTTCCATGGACCCCATTGACGACAGCACGGCCGAAGCCAACTACCGCGTCACCGCAGGCGAGTTGCGCCAGTTCATCGAGCGTTTCGAACGGCTCGAAATGGAGAAGAAGGACGTCGCCGACCAGCAGAAAGAGGTGATGGCCGAGGCCAAGGCGCGCGGCTACGACACCAAGGTCATGCGCAAGGTGATCGCCCTGCGCAAGCGCGACAAGGACGACATCGCCGAGGAAGAGGCGGTGCTGGAGATGTACAAGGAAGCGCTCGGCATGACCTGAGGCGCGACGCGCCCGGGTCCGGCGGGGGAGGGGGATCTGCCCCGTCGCCGGACGTCGCCGGGGGGCGACACAGCCAATCGTGAGGGGGCGCTGCCCCCTCGGGCCTCCAATCGTGAGGGGGCGCTGCCCCCTCGGGCCTGACGGCACTCACCCCCGGGATATTTTAGGCCAGAAAAAGGGCGGGGCGTGGATCTGCCCCTCCTCCCGGCGGGGGAGGGATGCCGGGCGGCTCAGCCCGCGCCGACGTCCGTTCTGGCGATCGACACCGTCTTGATCACCGCGTAGATCGGCTTGCCAGCGGCCAGCTGCAGTGCCTCGGCCGAGCGGCGGGTGATCCGCGCCAGCAGCAGGTCGGTGCCGCAGCGGATCTGCACCATCACCCCCGGCCCGCTGCCCGCGCGCAGCGCCACGATCTCGCCGCGCAGGATGTTGAGGGCGGAGATCTGGCGCGGCGCCTCGGTCGCCAGCATCACGTCATGGGCCAGGATGCGCACGCGGGTCTGGCTGCCCGCGGGCTGCTCCATCCGCGGCAGGAACAGCCGGCCGCCGGCGACGGCGAGTTCGGTCAGCCCGTCGTCGTGGTGGCGGGCGATCGCGGCGTTCAGCACCGCGCCGGCCTCGCGCAGGCCGAGCTGATGCACCATCGCCGGATCCGAGAGCACCTGTTCGGCGGGGCCGGCACGGGCGACCCGCCCGGCCTCGAGCACCACCACCGAGGTGGCCAGCCGCGCCACCTCGGCCACCGAATGGCTGACGTAGAGGATCGGCAGGCCGCTGCGGTCGCGCAGCCGCTCCAGATAGGGCAGGATCTCCTCCTTGCGCGCCGCATCCAGCGCGGCGAGCGGTTCGTCCATCAGCAGCATGCGCGGCCAGGACAGCAGTGCCCGGCCGATGGCGACGCGCTGCTTCTCGCCGCCCGAGAGCGCGCCGGGGCGGCGGTCGAGCATGGCGGCGAGGCCGAGCAGCTCCGCCACCTCGGCCAGATCGGGGCCGGCGGCGCCGCGCGGCGCGAAGCGGCGGCCGTAGATCAGGTTCTGCCGCACCGAGAGATGCGGGAACAGCCGCCCGTCCTGGAACACATAGCCGAGCCGGCGGCGGTGGACCGGCAGGTTCACCCGGGCCTC
>JBFXGQ010000505.1:0-3748 GCA_050177915.1 Pseudodonghicola sp.
CCGAAGCGGACCGCGTGGCCGAGAAGGTCGCCCATCACCCGCCGCGGTGTCTCGACAGGCGCCTTGCCGGAACCGTCCGGGGCGAGCCATGTGCGATGCGCGCCGGTCTGGTGGCCGGTGAGATCGGTGACGGCGGCGACCACCGCCGGCCTGATCTCGGTGGGCGCATGCTCGTTGGGCCTGTAATAGCACCGGGGATGGTAGCGCAGCGCGGTGGTGCCTTCGAGCGTGGTGATCGCTCGCCGGTTGAGGTAGATCGCAGCAAGGGTGCCGTGGATCGGCTGCGCCATGGCGAAGAGCCGCCGCGACGCTTCAGGCGAACCGGGTGCCGCGCCGGATGTGCTGTCGGTCGGCGCTCTCGTCTTTGCCGGTTCGGGATGCGGGAGGGCGAGGAAGCGGCGCGCTTCCTCAGCCACGTCCTTGAAATCGGCGAGGCCGAGCGCCTCGCGGATGACGTCGAGAAGGTCGCCATGCTCTCCCGTCGCCATGTCACTCCACTTGCCCGCCGCACCCTTGCCGGATTCCGGGCCGGTCAGTCGCACGAACATGGAGCGTCCTGGGGTGTTCTGCACGTCACCGACCAGCCAGTATCGCCCGGCGCGGTGGCCGGACGACAGGTAGTGGCGGCAGACCGCCTCGGCCTCTCGGCCAAGGCGGATCGCCAGTTCGGATGCGTCGTGCCTGGGCATCAGGCTGCCTCCCGCTCGCCGATGCGCTCGACCGGCCAGCGGTCGAAGAGCTTCCCGAGGATCGCCGGACCGCTGGCATCGACCGGCACGAACATGCGCAGCTTCCAGGAGATGATCTCGTGGAACAGCCCATAGGCCGTGAGGCGCTGGCGCATGGTGTCGGTGAAACCCGACAGCTCGATCCGGTTTGCCCCCATGACCCGGACCCGGCGAAGCTGGAGGCCCTCAGCGAGATCGAGGATGGTCCGACTTTCCAGCAGCGCCGCGAAGGCATCGTCCGGCGAGACCGAGGTGATGCCGGTCTCGGTCGCATTGGCCGCCCAAGCCGGGGAGACCTTGCGGCCGATGATGCGCTCGCCGGCGTCAGACTGAAGCCGATAGACGCGAGTGGAGTCGTTCGGCAGCCGCTTCCAGATCGGTAGCAGCAGGCCCGTCACCATGTGCAAGGTGGACTCGGCGAACTCCGGCACCTCCGCGACTTCGGCTTCCCAGGCCGATGCGAAGGCATCCCTGTCGGCTTCGACCCAATGGGTCTCGCGCATCATCCTGACCTGGACGTTCTGCGCTTCCATCGGCCGGATCAGCCGGACGCGGCGCTCGATCTCGCCATCGTCCAACATCACGCTGGTGGTGGGGATCTGCACCGCTGCCCGGCCTGAGCGCTCGTTGATCAGCAGCCTGGCGCGGGGATCGTCGAGTTCCGCCAGCGCGGCGTCGAGCGTCACCGGGCGGTTGCGCCTGCGTTCGGTGATGGTCAGCAGGCTGGTCTCGGCCCCGGTGCGCGGGTGCGTGTAGATCACCTGCCGATCCGTCACTACGAAGCTCTCGGCGCGCAGGGTCTCCAGCCCGGCGTCATAGGTGCCGGAGGCGATGGCGCCCTCGATGCGGGCGGTCAGAAGTTGTTCGAAGGCGGTGAAGAGGATGCCCTGAAGCTCGATGGTCAGCGCCAGCAGCCGGTTGAGGAAGGTGGTGATGGCCGGCAAATTGTCCTTGATGCCGTTCGCATCCATCAGCTTCAACCCGGTGGCAGCCTCGAACCGCTCCAGTGAGCAGCCGTCGACCTTGCCGCGCACCAGCAGGAGATAAAGCTGGCGCAGCGCGTCACGGGCGTAATGCGATTCCAGGTTATCTTCCGGGCGGAACAGGCCCTGACCACCGGTCTGGCGCTGGCCGCGCGTAATCGCGCCCAGCGTGTCAAGACGGCGGGCGATGGTCGAGAGGAAGCGCTTCTCGGCCTTCACATTGGTCGAGATCGGTCGGAACAGTGGCGGCTGTGCCTGGTTGGTGCGATGCGTGCGGCCGAGGCCCTGGATGGCGGCGTCCGCCTTCCACCCGGCTTCGAGGAGATAGTGGACACGCAGCCGGGTATTCTTCGCCGACAGTTCGGCGTGATACGACCGGCCCGTGCCGCCCGCATCGGAAAAGACCAGCACGCGCTTCTGATCGTCCATGAAGGCTTGCGTCTCGGCCAGGTTGGCCGAACCGGCGCGGCTTTCCACGACGAGCCAGTCGATGGTGACGCTGCGTTTGCGGACGATACGGCGCGAACGACCCGTGACCTCGGCCACCGTGTCGGTCCCGAAATACTGGATGATCTGGTCGAGCGCGCCGGGAACCGGCGGCAGGCTGGCGAGGCTTGCGATCATCTCGTCGCGCCGGGCCGCGGCCTCGCGGCTCTCGACCGGCTGGCCATCACGATAGACCGGGCGCGAGGACAGATTGCCCTCGCTGTCGGTGAACGGCTCGTAGAGTTGGACCGGGAAGGAATGGGCAAGGTAATCTAGGACATATTCGCGCGGCGACAGGTCCATTTTCAGATCGCCCCATTCCTCGGTGGGGATCTCTGCCAGCCGCCGTTCCATCAGCGCCTCGCCGGTCGAGACGATCTGGATGACGGAAGAATGTCCCGCTTCCAGATCGGCCGTGATGGACCGGATCAGCGTCGGGGTTTTCATCGACGTCAACAGGTGCCCGAAGAACCTCTGCTTGGCGCTCTCAAAGGCCGAGCGGGCGGCGGACTTGGCCTGCCGGTTCAGCGTGCCGGACCCGCCCTCGCCGCCGGTGATGTTGGCGGCCTGCATCGCCGCATCGAGATTGTTATGGATGATGGCGAAGGCATCGGCATAGCTGTCGTAGATGCGGACCTGTTCAGGGGTCAGTTCGTGGTCGAGCAACTCGTATTCCACGCCTTTGAAGGACAGCGAGCGGGCGGTGTAGAGGCCAAGCGCCCGCAGGTCGCGCGCCAGCACCTCCATCGCCGCGACGCCGCCGGCCTCGATCGCCTCGACGAACTCCGCCCTGGTCGAGAATGGGAAATCCTCGCCGCCCCAGAGACCGAGCCGCTGCGCATAGGCGAGATTGTGGACGGTGGTGGCGCCGGTGGCCGAGACATAGACCACGCGGGCCTGCGGCAGGGCGTGCTGGAGGCGCAGCCCGGCACGGCCCTGCTGGCTGGCGGCGACATCGCCGCGTTCTCCCTTGCCTCCTGCGGCATTGGCCATTGCGTGCGCCTCGTCGAAAATCACCACTCCATCGAAGTCGGAACCCAACCATTCGACGATCTGCCTGACCCTGGAAATCCTTTCTCCGCGGTCGTCGGAGCGCAGCGTGGCATAGGTTAGAAATAGGATGCCTTCGTTCAGGGTGATCTTTGCGCCTTGCGGGAATCGCGACAGCGGCGTGACCAGCAGCCGCTCCATGCCAAGCGCCGACCAGTCGCGCTGCGCATCCTCCAGCAGCTTGTCGGACTTCGAGATCCAGACCGCCTTGCGCCGCCCCTGCATCCAGTTGTCGAGGATGATCGCTGCGGATTCCCGGCCCTTGCCGACGCCGGTGCCATCGCCGACCATGAACCCTTGGCGGAAGCGGACGGCGCCCTTGGCGTCCTCCGGCGTGGCAGCAAGATTGTCGAGCGTGTCGTCCACCGTCCAAGCCCCGGCGAGGAATCCCATATGGGCCTCGCCGGCATAGATCACCGTCTCCAACTGCGCCTCGGACAGCCTGCCGAGAATGTCTTTGGGCAGCACCGGACGATAGCTCGGCTTCGGCGGCGCGATGCT
>JBFXGQ010000506.1:0-3746 GCA_050177915.1 Pseudodonghicola sp.
GGACGGTAGAAGCCGCCCAGCATGGCCTGACCCGCCTCGATGATCCGCTGCTCATTCTCGGGCGCCACGTCATAGCCGGCCTGCGCGAGGTCCTGCGATAGCTTCTCCAGGCTGCGCGGCAGGTTGAGATTGGAAGCGGCGAGATTCTTCTCCCCTACGGGATAGTTCCAGAAGAACAGCGCCAGACGCTTGTCCTGCGCCGACTTGCTGCGCAGCGCGATCAGTTTTGCGAGTTTTCCGGAAAGCAGTTCGACCTGCTCGGGAATCGGGACTGGCATACCATCTTCCACCGCGCTCATCACGATCGGATCGGAAACGCCCCATGTCTCGGGAATGGTGATCATGACGGAGGAAGACATGCCCGGAACACCGCTATCCACTTCCCGCCATTCGGCCACCGAAGCGCTGCGGTCGCCCAGCGCCTGCAGCACGGGAATATCCAGCGCCTCGAACTCCGCCTTGCGTGCGTCGCCGTCCTGCATGTGGGTGAAATTGACCAGCGCCTGCGCATCCAGCGGGCGGATCATATGCGTAATCGCCTGCTTGTCCCGCCGGTCATACCAGAAGAAGGCCGGCACCAGCCCGCGTTCGGCAAGGCTATGCGCCAGGGCATCAACCACGCCCGTCTGCATGTCACGCACCACGCCATCGGAAATGGCGAATGCCGCGATGGGGCGCCCCCGCCACCCCCGCGCGGCGATCCAGTCACGGTAGTCTTCGGGAGAGGCGAAGAGCTGCGGCGCATCCGGATGATAGAAGCCGGTTTGCGGCATGGCCTGCGGCGGCGGCAGACTATCCAGCCCCTGCCCTGCGATCGCGAGCGGCACTGCGGCGACAAAGTTTCGCAGATTGGCCGCCCCCCCCCCGGCGTAGTAGCCGATCAGCCGGCGTGCGACAGGTGCAGACAGATTGCCGAAGCCGGGCGGGCCGCCTCCCACGCTGATCCACGGGACCGACTTCGCATCGAGCGGGCCGAACGCTTCCTTCACAGCCGCTATGTCGCCCGGGCGTGGCCCATCCAGAACGAGCATGTCGGCCCCCTCCGCGGGATCGCCCTGCCCCGTCGGCGCGTCCTCACCGACATAGCGCCATTCCAGCCGATAACCTGCGTCCCCGGCCCATGCCTGCAAGGCCGCGAATTTCGCGGGCAGAACGAAAGGCGTGGTCACGACGCGTACGACCGGCCGTTCCTGCTCCTGCGCGGTAAGAGCCGACGGAAGGAGCAGCAGGATGAAGATCAGGAACAGGCGCTGCATGGGCTAGAGCGACATTCCCAGCCCGAGGAAGAACACTCGGCCTGGCTCTGCCACGCTGTAAAGTGCGGATTCGTCGGTCAGGCGTTCCTTGAAGATATTGTCGATGCCCGCCTTCAGCGTGATCCGGTCGGTCAAGTCATGGCTCGCATCGATCGACCACAGGCTGTAGCCGTCGAGACGGATGGGGACGCTGTTCTCGTAAACCGTCTGCTTGCCGATATAGCGGCCGCGCAGGTTGAACATGGTCGCATCGGCCGGCTGCCAGGCAAGCTGCAGCTTGGCGCTATGGTTCGGGCGTTCGGCCAGTTCCTGATCGGCGGAGAGATCGCGCGGATCGACATAGGTGTAACTGGCCGAGAGCGTCAGCGGCTCGACGGGCGATACCGCGCCGCCCACTTCGACCCCGCGAATGCGAGCTTTGTCCACATTCAGATAGGTCCGGCGTTCCGCTCCGCGGATGCCACAGCTTTCGACGCATTCGGTCTGGACGAGATTGGAGAGGTCATTCTGGAACAGAGTGACGCCCAAGTTCCAGGTCGCGCCGTAATAGGCCACGCCGGCCTCATAGCTGGTGCTCGTCTCCGGCTTGAGATCGGGATTGCCGGTGATGATGAAGCGGCCGCCCGCCGCCACGGTGATATAGCCAGGCGAAAGCTGCTTCAGCGTCGCCGCCTTGAAGGCTTCGCCCACACCGCCGCGAATGGTGAGGCCTTCCACCGGCTCCAACACCAGATAGGCGCGCGGACTCGTTTCCCAGCCATAGGCGGGATGATGATCGAACCGGCTGCCCACGGTGAGCGAGGCCCAATCGAGGATATCCCATTCGTCCTGCACGAACACGGCTTTGTGGTTGACGCTGTCCTCGCCCTTCTCGTTGATCGTCCCGTCGCGCAGCTTCTCGTTGCGATGTTCGCCGCCCACGGTCAGCCGGTTTCCGGCGAAAGGCTTCACCGCCACGCGGCCGTCGATCACGAAATCGGTCGCCTTCGTGGGCTGGGTCGGCGTCTGGTTCTGATCGCGCTCGTTCACGCGCTTGAGGACGGAACGATAGATGTTGAACTGGATCTCCCCCCGATCCCATTCGCCGGTATAGCCAGCCTGCGTGCGGGCCCGGGTGATATGGTCCTGATACTGGTAATAGACCGGGTTCGATCCGGTGGTGATGGTGTCGCGGGCGCGATCATCATCGCTGGCCATCTGGCCGATCTCGATCCGCTGCCCTTCGGCAGGCGTCCACCAGCCGATTATGCTACCGCTCAGCGCATCGCGCGCCTCCAGCTCGCTCTGCAGTGGGTCTTCCTCGCTCTGCGTGCGATCGCGGTAGCGATATTCGCCCCAGGCAACCACACCGAGTTGGTCATTGATCGGTCCGCCGACGAGAGCAGAAAGTTGCGATGTATTGCCGCCGTCGCCGTCCCGGAAACCCTGCATGGCCAGGGCGCTGGCTTCAAGCTTCTCTTCGGGGCGGCGTGTCAGGATGTTGACGACGCCGGCCAGGGCTTCGGACCCGTAGAGCGCGGAAAGGGGGCCACGCACCACTTCCACATGGTCCACGGCGATGCTCGGCACCCAGCCGAGATTGAAATCGACATGGGCCATATTTGCGCTGGCATCGTTGATCCGCTTGCCATCGACCAGCGTCAGCACATGTTCGTCCGACATGCCGCGGATCGAAATGCCGCGCCGGGTCATGCCTACCGCATTGATCATCACGCCGGGCTCGTCCTCCAGCATTTCGGCGAGATCCTGCACCGGGCGGCGGCGCAGTTCGGTTCCCGTCACCACCGACATGCTGGCCGGCGCCTCCCTGATCTGCTGCCAGGATCGGGATGCTGTGACGACAATCGTTGAGCCGCCGATCGATTCCTGCCGTGCGAGCCGCGACTGCACCGTATCATCCTGGTCCTCAGCATAGGCGCCTTGCGCGCAGACCAGCGCTGTGAATGCGAGATACCTCAGCTTTCTCATTGATGTCCTTCGATCCACAGGGGCGCCCGATGGCTTCATTGAACGCATTCGATCCCGATATGTGTTGAGAACGCCCCGTAGCGACCCCGATTCGAGAGATGTTATAACATCTCAACTTCGCGGTGCAATATGGACAGGGAGAGAGCTTGGACTTGTAACGGTTTTGCGCCGGTCACCTGAGCGATTAGAGCTCGCAACAGGAGACCGACGAGATGATCAAACATACAGAAGAGTTCAAGCAGGAGGCCCACTCGCGCGCATCCGAAATAGTGTTAGCTGGATAGGTGCCAAGCGTGAGCTGCACGATCACCCCCGACTTCGCGATACGCCTCCGATACGTCCAGGTCTTCTTACCAGTGGCGCTGACAATCACACAAAGCTCGGCCACCAATGGATCGGAACGCCTGCCCGAACGGAGCATATCAAGGCTCGAAGGATTGAAATTCTGGGCTTTTCCTATGGCTACCTCGATCAACACGAGGCGAGGAAACAATAGCACAAATCATAGCACAACAGGCGTCC
>JBFXGQ010000507.1:0-3735 GCA_050177915.1 Pseudodonghicola sp.
CGTCTCGACCTGATCCAGCGACAGCCGGCCGCCGGCGCGGTACCAGGTGTTGACGCCGGTCAGCATGGCGATCACCGCCAGCGTGGCGATCTTGGGGTCGGGCACATCGAACACCCCCTCGGCCACGCCGGCGCGCAGGATCGCCTCCAGCGCATCCTCGTAGCGGCCGCGCAGCGCCTCGATCTCCAGGAAATTCTCCGGGCTGAGGTTGCGCAGCTCCATATAGGCGATGAAGACCTCATCCGGGCGCTGCAGGTGAAAGCGGATGTGGAAGCGGGTGAAATCCTCCAGCCGGGCCATGGCGCCGCCGGTGGCGGGCCGCGCCCCCCAGGTCGCCAGCAGCTCCATCAGGTGATCGCGCATCAGCCCGTAGAGCAGGCTCTGCTTGTCCGGCGTGTAATTGTAGAGCGCGCCGGCCTGCACGCCGACCTCGCGGGCGATCTGGCGCATCGAGACCGCGGCATAGCCATGCTGCGCGAACAGCTTCAGCGCCGCCTCCTGGATGCGCGGGCCGGTGATGTCGGAATGGGAACCTGCGGTACGTGCCATGACGGGGACGCTATCTGAACACCCGTTCAGAAAAAACCCCCCGCTTGCGCCTTTTCGCCCCAGCGGGCATGAAGGAGGCCAGACCGCCCAACGGACCGCCCATGATCCTGCCCCGCCTGCCCCGCCCGATGCCCGCCGCCTTCGCAGCCCGGTTCGCCGCCCTCCTCCTGCTGGCCGCGGCGACCGCCTGCACGCCGGTTCCGGAGCTGGACGAGACCGTCTCGGACGATCTGCGCGCCGCCCCCTATCCGGCACTGATTCCGCTGGAGCCGGCGCTGGCCGCCGGCGCGGCCGAGCCGCAGCGGGCCGAGGATCTGGAACGCCAGATGACCGCCCGGCAGGCGCGGCTCAGGGCGCGGGCGCAGCGTTTGCAGGCGCGCCCGACCGAATAGCGCCGGGCTGCCCCCGGCCCCGGGGCGACGGCCGCCGCCGCAGGTCGCGCGTTGCACGCCCCAGACGAACCGGCTAAGGCACAGCTTAGCATTTACGACAGCACGAAGGATCAAAGGACCGATGACGAACGCTCTGCGCCTGGGGATTGCCGGTTTGGGCACTGTCGGTGTGGGCGTCGTCCGCATCGTCCGTAAACAGGCCCAGCTGCTGGAGGCCCGCACCGGCCGCCGCATTGAAATCACCGCCGTCAGCGCCCGCGACGCCAGCAAGGACCGCGGCGTGAACCTGTCGGATTACGCATGGGAAACCGACCCGGTGGCGCTGGCCAAACGCGACGACGTGGATGTCTTCGTCGAGCTGATGGGCGGCGCCGAGGGGGCCGCCAAGGCCTCGGTCGAGGCGGCGCTGGCCACCGGCAAGGATGTGGTCACCGCCAACAAGGCGATGCTGGCGCTGCACGGCCAGGCGCTGGCCGAACAGGCCGAGGCCGCCGGCCGCTCGATCCGCTACGAGGCCGCCGTCGCCGGCGGCATCCCGGTGATCAAGGCGCTGGCCGAGGGGCTGGCAGGCAATGAGATCACCCGGGTGATGGGGGTGATGAACGGCACCTGCAACTATATCCTCACCCGGATGGAGGCCACCGGACAGGGCTATAACGCGCTGTTCCAGGAGGCCAGCGATCTGGGTTACCTCGAGGCCGACCCGAACCTGGACGTCGGCGGCATCGACGCCGGCCACAAGCTGGCGATCCTCGCCGCCATCGCCTTCGGCACCCAGGTGAATTTCGGCGGGGTCGAGCTGGAGGGCATCCAGCGGGTGACGCTGGAGGATATCCGCCAGGCCGCCGACATGGGCTATCGCATCAAGCTGCTGGGGGTGGCGCAGCGCAGCCCGCGCGGGCTGGTGCAGCGGATGCAGCCCTGCCTGGTGCCGGCGAATTCGCCGCTGGGCCAGCTGGAGGGCGGCACCAACATGGTGGTGATCGAGGGCGATTCCATCGACCAGCTGGTGCTGCGCGGCCCCGGCGCCGGCGAGGGCCCGACCGCCAGCGCGGTGATGGGCGATGTCTGCGACCTGGCGCGCGGCTTCCGCATGCCGGTGTTCGGCCAGCCGGCGCATCTGCTGGAGGCGGCGACGCCGGCGCAGACCGGTCTGCCGGCGCCTTATTACCTGCGGATGTCGCTGCTGGACAAACCCGGCGCGCTGGCCAAGATCGCCAAGATCCTGGGCGACGCCGGCGTCTCGATCGACCGGATGCGGCAATACGGCCATACCGACGGCACCGCGCCGGTGCTGATCGTCACCCACAAGACCACCCGCGCCGCGCTGGACGTGGCGCTGGAGGCGATGGCCGGCACCGATGTGATGGCCTCGGAGCCGGTGGCGCTGAGGATCGAGCATCTCTGAGCTGGACCCTGAGGCGGCCCTCGCGCCCTCGCTTGCGCCCGGTTCTGCCGGCGGCCGGACGGGACGGGTTGCGGCGGAGCCTCCGGCGGGGATATTTAGAGCCAGAAAAAGAGGCCGGGTCCGCAGTGGTCCGGCCTTTGCGCATGAGGTGAGCGGATGGCATTTCTGGGGGTGACGCAGTCTCTGACCGGGCGACGCTGGGTCGGACCGGATGTGGAAACCGACCGCGCCGCCGAGGCCATGGCCCAGGCCAGCGGCCTGCCCCGCCCGGTCTGTCAGGTGCTGGCCCGGCGCGGCGTGCCGGCAGAGGAGGCGCAGGCCTTTCTGACGCCGCAGCTGAAGGAGCTGCTGCCAGACCCGCGCGGGCTGCGCGACATGGAGACGGCGGCGGCGCGTTTCGTCGCCGCGGTGCGCGGCCGCCAGCGGATCGCGGTCTTTGCCGATTACGACGTCGATGGCGGCAGCTCGGCGGCGCTGCTGCTGGTCTGGCTCAGGCAGATGGGGCTGCGCGCGACGCTTTATATCCCCGACCGGATCGACGAGGGCTACGGCCCCAACGAACCGGCGATGCGCGATCTGGCGGCGCGCCACGATCTGATCGTCTGCGTCGATTGCGGCACCCTGAGCCACGGGCCGATCGCCGCCGCCGAGGGCGCCGATGTGATCGTGCTGGACCACCACCTGGGCGGCGAGACGCTGCCGCCGGCACTGGCGGTGGTGAACCCCAACCGGCAGGACGAGAGCGGCGATCTGGGCTATCTCTGCGCCGCCGGCGTGGTGTTCCTGATGCTGGTCGAGGCGCGCCGCCAGCTGCGTGAGGCCGGCGCCGCCACCGGCCCCGACCTGATGGCGATGCTGGATCTGGTGGCGCTGGCCACGGTGGCCGATGTGGCGCCGCTGATCGGCGCCAACCGGGCGCTGGTGCGTCAGGGGCTGCGGGTGATGGCGCAGCGCCGCCGTCCCGGGCTGGTGGCGCTGTCGGATGTGTCGCGGATGGATGCGGCGCCCAACACCTATCATCTGGGCTTCCTGCTGGGGCCGCGGGTCAATGCCGGCGGCCGCATCGGCAAGGCCGATCTGGGCGCCCGGCTGCTGGCCACCGAGGACGCCGCCGAGGCGCAGGCGCTGGCCGAACGGCTGGATCAGCTGAACACCGAGCGGCGCGAGATCGAGGAGGCGGTGCGCGCCGCCGCCATGGCGCAGGCCGAGGCGCGCGGCTTCGACGCGCCACTGGTCTGGGCCGCCGGCGAGGGCTGGCACCCGGGCGTGGTCGGCATCGTCGCCTCGCGGCTGAAGGAGGCCGCCAACCGCCCCGCCGTGGTGATCGGACTGGAGGGGGACGAGGGCAAGGGCTCGGGCCGTTCGGTCTCGGGCATCGACCTCGGC
>JBFXGQ010000508.1:0-3718 GCA_050177915.1 Pseudodonghicola sp.
TTTCGGCCAACAAGGCGCTGTTCGCCCGGGTCGCGGCCCTCTGGGCGCGCAAGGACGATCTGGGGCTGACTCCGGAGCAGGCCCGCGTGCTGATGCTGACCCATCGCGGTTTCGTCCGCTCAGGCGCCGCGCTGGAGGGCGCCGCCGAGACGCGGATCAAGGAGATCAAGGGCCGGCTCGCCACGCTGGGCACCGAGTTCACCCAGAACCTGCTGGCCGACGAGCGGGAGTGGTTCATGGAGCTGTCCGAGGCCGATCTGGCGGGGCTGCCGGATTTCGTGATCGCCGCCGCCCGCGCCGCGGGCCATGAGAAGGGCGCGAAGGGCCCGGTGATCACCCTGTCGCGGTCGCTGATCGTGCCCTTCCTGCAATTCTCCTCCCGCCGCGACCTGCGCGAGAAGGCCTATCGCGCCTGGGCGGCGCGCGGGGCGAACGGTGGCGAGACCGACAACCGCGCCATCGCCGCCGAGATCCTCAAGCTGCGCGAGGAGCGCGCGCAGCTGCTGGGCTATGCGAATTTCGCCGCCTACAAGCTGGAAACCGAGATGGCCAAGACGCCCGAGGCGGTGAAGACCCTGCTGATGCAGGTCTGGGAACCGGCCAAGGCGCGGGCCGAGGCGGATGGCGAGATCCTGACCCGGATGATGCATGCCGAGGGGGTGAACGGCGATCTGGAGCCCTGGGACTGGCGCTACTATGCCGAGAAGCGGCGCAAGGCGGACTACGATCTGGATGAGGCGGAACTGAAGCCCTACCTGCAGCTCAGCCGCATGCGCGAGGCGGCCTTCGCCTGCGCCAATCGGCTGTTCGGGCTGGAGTTCGAACCGCTCGACGTGCCGCTCTATCACCCGGATTGTCTGGCCTGGAACGTGACCCGCAATGGCGAACATGTGGCGGTCTTCATCGGCGATTATTTCGCGCGCGGCTCGAAACGCTCGGGCGCCTGGTGTTCGGCGATGCGCGGTCAGGCCAAGTTCCCCGAAGCGCAGAGCCCGGTGGTGATCAACGTCTGCAACTTCGCCAAATCCGACCCGGCGCTGCTGTCCTATGACGATGCGCGCACGCTGTTTCATGAATTCGGCCATGCGCTGCACCAGATGCTGTCGGATGTGACCTACGAGAGCATCTCGGGCACCTCGGTGGCGCGCGATTTTGTCGAGCTGCCGAGCCAGCTTTACGAACACTGGCTGGAGGTGCCGGAGGTGCTGAGCGAATTCGCCACCCATGTCGAGACCGGCGAGCCGATGCCCGTGGCGATGCGCGACCGGGTGCTCAAGGCCGCGACCTTCGACATGGGGTTCCAGACGGTGGAATATGTCGCCTCGGCGCTGGTCGATCTGGAATTCCACGACGGGCCGGCTCCGGCCGATCCGATGGTCAAGCAGGCCGAGGTTCTGGCCGGGCTCGGCATGCCGCACGCCATAGGCATGCGCCACGCGACGCCGCAATTCGCCCATGTGTTCTCGGGCGACGGCTACAGTTCGGGCTATTACAGCTACATGTGGTCGGAGGTGATGGACGCCGATGCCTTCGCCGCCTTCGAGGAGGCCGGTAGTGCCTTCGATCCGGAGCGGGCGAAATCGCTGGAGCAGAACATCCTGTCGAAGGGCGGCTCGGCCGAGCCCGAGGCGCTTTATACCGCGTTCCGCGGCCGGCTGCCGGGGGTGGAGGCGCTGCTCAAGGGGCGCGGGCTGGCGGCCTGATTGCGCCTGCGGCGCAAGCCTCCGGCGGGAGTATTTGGAGCGAGAAGAAGCAGGGGGCGGACCCGGAGGACCGGGCGCCGTGCCCTTGCGTCCTCTCGGCGGAGCGCGGAGCGTCTCAATAGCCGAGAGAGCGGTCGACCAGATGCAGCAGGGGCTCGCCTGCCTCGCCGCGGCGGACGTTCTCGGCGATCACCTCCGCGGCGGTGACGACGCGGGTTTCCGAGGCGATATGCGGGGTGACCGTGACCCTGGGGTGGGCCCAATAGGGATCGTCGGCCGGCAGCGGCTCGATGCGGAAGGCGTCCAGCGTGGCGTGGGACAGCTGGCCGCTGTCGAGCGCGGCCAGAAGCGCCGCATCCTCGATCAGCGCGCCGCGGCCGGGGTTGAGGACGACGGCGCCGCGCGGCATCCGGGCGATGGTCTCGGCGTTCAGGATGTCGCGGGTGGCCGGCGTGTCGGGCAGCAGCAGCACCAGGATGTCGGCGGTCGACAGCGCCTGTGTCAGCCCGGCGTCGCCCCAGAGGCAGGTGATCCCGTCGACCGTCTTCTGGCTGCGGCTCCAGCCGGTGACGGGGAAGCCCAGAGACGCCAGCGCGCGGCCGCAGGCGCTGCCCAGCGTGCCGAGGCCGAGGATGCTGACCCGGCGGTCCTGCGCCAGCGGCGGCGCCACCGGGTCCCAGACGCCGTTCTGGCCGAGGATATGGGCATCCATCCCCAGATGGTGGCGCAGCACATGGCCGGTCACCCATTCCACCATCCCCTGGGTCAGCCCGTGGTCGACCATCCGCGTCAGCGGCACGTTCAACGTGGGATTGCCGATCACCGTCTCGATCCCGGCCCAGAGGCTGAGCACCGCCTTCAGCCGCGGGAAGCGGGTGAAATCGTGGTCGGTCGCGCCGCCGGGGGCGTAGACGATGTACTCGACCTCAGCATCCGGCAGATCCTCGGCCAGCCGGGCATCGAGCCCGGCAGCCGCCAGCGCGCGGCCGAGCGGCGCCTGATAGGCGGCCCAGCGTTTCGGGGTGGAGAGGAAGAGGACATTGACGGTCATGGCAGCTCCGGTACGCGGGCGTTCAGCGCGGGCGGTGGACATGGGCGCTCTGGACGATGCCGAAGGCGACCATCAGCACCAGCATGGCCGAGCCGCCGTAGCTGACCATCGGCAGCGGCACCCCCACCACCGGCGCCAGCCCCATCACCATCGACATGTTGACGGCGAAGAACAGGAAGAAGGTGATGGCGATGCCCATGGTGGCGAGCGAGGAGAAGCGGTCGCGCATCGACAGCGCCGAGGCGATGCAGAAGAGGATGATCAGCAGATAGAGCGTCAGCAGCGAGATGCCGCCGATAAAGCCGAATTCCTCGGCCAGGGTGGTGAAGATGAAGTCGGTGTGTTTCTCGGGCAGGAAGTTCAGCCGCGACTGGGTGCCCTGCATGAAGCCGCGCCCGGTCCAGCCGCCCGATCCCAGCGCGATCTTGGACTGGGTGATGTGATAGCCCGCGCCCAGCGGGTCGCTGCCGGGGTCGAGGAAGGTATCGATGCGGCGGTACTGGTAGTCCTTGAGCATCTGCCAGGGCGTGCCGCGCGACTGGAACACCGCCGCCACCAGGCCGATGCCGGCGGCGATAACGGCGGCGAAATAGGCCCAGTGGACGCCGGCCAGGAACATCACCCCGCCGCCGGCCACCAGCAGCAGGATCGCGGTGCCGAGGTCGGGCTGTTTCAGCACCAGCGCGGTCGGCACCAGGATCAGCAGCACCGGCAGCAGCACCCAGAACGGCCGCGAGGTGCGCGGCGCGGGCAGCCAGTCGTAATAGGCGGCCAGCGCCATCACCAGGGTGATCTTGGTCAGCTCGGAGGGTTGCAGCCGCATGAATCCGAGGTCGATCCAGCGTTGCGCGCCCATGCCGACGGTGCCGAACAGCTCCACCCCGATCAGCAGCAGCACCGACAACGCATAGGCCAGCGCCGCCATGTTGCGCCAGAACCAGATTGGCACCATCGCCACGTTCAG
>JBFXGQ010000509.1:0-3703 GCA_050177915.1 Pseudodonghicola sp.
AGGGTGGCAAGGCCCCGCCGGACGCGCGCAACTCGGACGATTATGCCGACGGCTATCGCAACTCGACGCTGCCGGGCTATGAGATGGCCGACAAGCTCTCGATCCCCAAGATACTTGTGGATGAGCTCGAGTTCACCAGCGGCAACGAGGGTCAGGGCGTGGGCTGGACCGTGCTCGTCACCAAGGGTCAGGACAATGACAAGCTCTGGCTGCGCAGCCAGGGGCTCAAGAACTCCCGCGACCAACGTCTCGATCCGGAGAGCAGCGTCGAGGCGCTGTGGTGGCACAGCAAGAACCCGTTCTGGGGCACGCTGCTCGGGGTCAGGCAGGATCTCGGCAAGGGTGCGACCACCTGGCTGGCCGCCGGCGTCGAGGGACTGGCGCCCTATTGGTTCGACGTCCAGCTCACCGGCTATGTAGGAACCGATGGGCGTCTCGCGGCGCGCGCCAAGGCGTCCTATGAGGTCTTGTTCACCAATCGGTTGATCCTCACACCGCAGGTAGAGACCAATATCTATTCGAAGCGGTCGAGAGATCGGCAGCTTGGCAGCGGCTTCAGCAATGTCGAGCTGAGCGGACGGTTGCGCTACGAGGTGTCGCGCAAGTTCGCGCCCTATATCGGCTTCGTCTGGGAGCGCGCATTTGACGGCACGGCCGATTTCCGTCGCCTGCGCAGGGAAGGGCCTTCCGAACACAGGCTGGTGATCGGCTTGCGCGCCTGGTGGTGATCCGCGGATGGCCACTCGAGGGATCGACCGCGAACGCGCCGCGTGACAAGGCTGGATCGCAAGCCAACGGTCGCTGGCCGGCCTCCTTTTTCGTCTTGTTGCTCGCGGCGGCTGCGGCGTCGGCGGGACAGACGGCCATTCTCGCCTTCCTTCCGGCACTGGTCGACCCGGCTCGTGGCGCGCTATCGTCAAGCGCTCATGATTTTCACGTCGCGAGCCTGACTGCGGTCCATCCCCTGGCAGCCTTGCTGGCGGCGCCGCTCTGGGGCTGGATCGCGGACCGGGTCGACTATCGGGCGATGTTGCGCGCAGCGCTGGTCATCCTCGCGCTGGTGACCGCGCCGATCGGCCTCGTCGGGTTGCCTGAGCTTTATGCATTGCGTCTGGTGGCGGGGATGGCGTCGGCCGCCATCATACCGTTGGGCTTGCTCTGCGCGAGCTTTGCCGCAAGCGGGCGCGCGGACCAGGCGCGCCGCTTCACCTGGCTGACCGCCTTCGTGTTTCTGGGCGATCTCGCCGGTCCGCTGGTGGCGGAGGTCTCGGCCGCGATCCTGCCCCGCGCTCCCCTCATGATCCTCGCTCTCGGCATCGGTGCCGTCGGGGCGGCGCTTTGCGCCGTGCGTCTGCCGCGCTGGTGTGCACCTTGCATCGATGGCGGAGACCTGCCCGCGCCGACGCTCGGCGCGACGCTGATCCTGCTTTTCGTCACGATCGTCGCGGGCGGCGGGCTGGCGGCGATGCATGTCAATCTCCTGGTGACGCGGAGCGTCATTTCGCTGAGCCGCGAAGAGATCGCCTGGATGCTCAGTCTCTGCGGATTGGGCATGCTGGCAGCACAGATCTTCCATGCGAGGCTCGATTGGCTGGTGACCATGCCGAGGCGGCTTGCGGGGCTGACGCTCGGCCTGCTGGCTGCGGCGCTTTTCCTGTTCCCTGTCGCCGCGAGCATGGCCGAACTCAGTGGGATCATCGTTGCTGCCGGCTGGAGCTCGGCAACCCTTCGATTGGTCACCAGCTTCTGGATCAGCGGCGGCGGGGCCCCTTCAGGCGTGAAGCTCGGTTTCCAGCATTCCGCCGCCAGCATCGGGCAGGCGCTCGCGCCGCTGGCGATAGCCATCGTCGCTCCCGGGGCGCAGCCGCTCGTTCTGTGGGGGATTGGTGGTCTATCGCTAGCGCTGCTTGTGTCCCTGCCGCTAGCCTGGAGGCCGCCCGCCATCGTAAAATCATCTGCGTGATGAGGGGAGGGGCGCATTGATGCGTATAGAAAAGAAGGGGCCTCTGCCCCATGCTTATCGTTCTTCCGGGAGTCATTTCATGAAGACCCGCCTATTCGTCGCCTTGCTGTTCCTCGCCATGCCCGGCGTAGCGCTTGCGGCCAGTGATATCGTCGTCCACCGGGATCCGGGATGTGGATGTTGCGAGAAGTGGGCGCAGGCCGTGCGCGCGAAGCTGGGACGCAAGGTCGTCATGCGTGACGATGCGTCGCGCAGCGAGCTTCAGCGCAAGGCCGGCATGCCCCGGACGCTGGCATCTTGCCACAGCGCGATCGTCGATGGCTATATGATCGAGGGCCATGTCCCGATATCCGACGTCAAGCGCTTGCTGGCGACCCGTCCTGCGGGCGTCAAAGGCATTGCGGTTGCGGGGATGCCGATCGGTTCGGAGGGCATGGAAGTGGCAGGCGCTGCCCGCCAACCCTATACGGTGGTGGCCTTCGGCAGCGCCGGTCAGCGAATTTTCGCCCGCCATTGATATCGCGCGGTTTGCAGCATCCTGCAGAATTGCCCGGTGGTAGAGGACCCCGCTGTCGAGTGTAGAACCTTGTGTCAAGCGAGCTGATGGCGTCCCTACCCCTACCTACACTGAAAAAGCAACGATTTGTCTTGTAAGTTGTTCGCGGTCGTCTCCCTGATTTGCCTGAATTTGGCCCAAAATGTGGAACGATTGTGGGACCGTTTGCCCACCGAAAGTGTGAGAACGGCCCCAACATTCCCGATCAGGGCCCCGAACCGATGGCACTCACAGCATTGAAGGTGAAAAACGCGAAGCCCGGTCGCCATGTCGATAGCCGGGGCTTTGCCTGATTGCACTTTGCGTTCGCTTGCATTACATCGTCATGCAGAAAGGAAATCGACATGGCCGCAAACGCTCTTGTGCAGACCCGGATCGACGGAGCGGTGAAGGAGGAAGCCGCGACCGTGCTGGCTGCTATGGGGCTGACCGTCTCCGATGCCGTGCGCCTGATGCTGACCCGCGTTGCCCGCGACAAGGCCTTGCCGTTTGAACCGCTGGTGCCCAATGCCGAGACGATCGAGGCCATGAAGGAAGCGCGCGAGGGAAAGGGCAAGCGGTTCGCCACGGTGGTCGACCTGATGGCCGACCTCAATGCGGACGATTGAACGCTTCGGGCGGTTCAAGCGCGACTACAAGCGGGAGAAGAAGGGGCAGCACGCCAAGACGCTGGACGCTGACCTGATCCCGATCATCGAGGCGCTGGCATCCGACGAGCCGCTTGAACCGCGCCACCGCGACCATGCGCTGACCGGCGACTGGCGCGACCATCGCGATTGCCACATAAAGCCCGACCTCGTGCTGATTTACCGCAAGCCCGATGACGACACCTTGCAGCTTGTGCGCTTGGGATCGCACGCGGAATTGGGTTGGTGACGCCCGCGCATGGCGAGCTTATACGTTTGTCGGGTATGTCAGCCAGAGGCACGATTACGGGTTAGGTGTGATCAGCGAGCATCCGATGCCAACAAGCTTTTGCAGAAGACATCAATCGCAGAGATGCATTCGGCAGGCGCTGCTTGAAACAAAAATGAGGGCCATAAATCACTTTCACCCTCAAATTCTGACAAATTTGCCGTTAGTTCACGACTGTTGAGCGAGAAAAGAGCCGATCGCGTTGGGCTTGAAGAGCCGACCGCTCGCTCCACCGACGTGACCCCTACGTTGATGACCGGCGGATGCTG
>JBFXGQ010000510.1:0-3700 GCA_050177915.1 Pseudodonghicola sp.
ATGCAGCGCGCCGCCGCAGCAGGGGCATTCCTTCTCGTCTGGAAGGATCACTTCCTCGACCCGGGCCAGGTGCGCCGGCAGGGACGCCCGTGCTGTCCCGGCCTCCCTTCGCGCCCGTTCCTTCTTTTGGCCTGCCGCAGCCACCGCTTGCTCGCCAAGGGCTTCCAGTTCAGCACGGGCAACGTCGAGATCCTCAAGGCCCAGCACCAACTGATCCTCGCTCAGCTTCTCCGACCGTTTTCCGAATGTCGTGCGGGTGATCTGGTCGATGATATGCTGCATCCGGGCTTCACGCTCGAGGCCGGCCAGGACCATCGCCTTGAGGATGGCGACATCGTCAGGAAGGTCGGCTGCGGTGGCGGGCATGCTCCATTTCTGGCAGTTTTCGGGCGGTGCGCAATGACATTTCGGCCAAGGGAATCGGGCGTGCGACCTATCGTGTCGTCACCGGAACCTGAGTGCGCGGCGTGTGCATTCTCGACCATTGCAGCCCTTCGAACAAAGCCGACGCCTGCGATGCCGACAGCCGCATCACGCCATCCCCGGCCCGTGGCCAATGGAAGCCTCCGGTCTGCAAAACCTTGCTCACGAGCACCAGACCGGTGCCGTCCCAGACCAGGAGCTTGATCCTGTTCGCCCGCTTGGAGCGGAAGATGAAGACCACCCCCGAAAAGGGCTTGAGCCCGAGTTCATGCTCGACCAGCGCCGCCAGGCTGACGGCGCCTTTCCTGAAGTCGACCGGCTTGGTCGCCACCATCACCTTGAGCGGCCCAGGCGGAATGATCATCCCAAACGGCTCACAGCGGCGAGCACCCGGCCGATATGATCCTCGCTCGCGCCTGGCGGTACGTGGATCGCCAGAGCCGCCGTGCGGATCACGATCTCATCGCCTCCACCATCAGTGGGACCAGTGCCGCCAGCATCTTCAACCACCGCCGGAACGAACCCCAGTTTCTTGCTGGCCAGACGCTTGCCCGGAATACTGTCATGCCGCCACGCATAGAGCTGCTGCGGCAACTGCCCATGCGTCCGCGCGATTTCTGCAATGTTGGCGCCAGGCTCAAAACTCGATGCTATGATCCGCGCCTTGGCTTCAGCCGACCAGCGGCGACGCGCTGGCCCCGCTGGAATAACGTCCATACGCGAGGGCCGCTGCCCCTCCTGCCTTTCGAAACCTGTTTCGAATGTTCTTACATCATCAGCCACCACGATACCCCTCAGACGAGGGGCCAAATCATAGCCAGATCAGCGCTTACGAAAATGTGGGGAGGTTTTTGCGCTTACGGCATATCCTGCGCCACGGATGTAGTTTGCACATTCGGCGGGCGGGAAGTGGTCGAGCAGTTTGCCGATGCGCCGCCATGTGGCCTCGACGGTGCGTTCGTTGGCCTTTCGCAGGAGCCGTTTGAGCTTGGAGAACATCTCCTCGATCGGGTTCAGATCGGGCGAGTAGGGCGGCAGGAAGAACAGCCTGATGCCCGCCGCCTTGAGCATTTTGCGCACGCGATGGCCTTTGTGGCTGCCGAGGTTGTCAACCACGACGATGCTGCCCGGTTCCAGCGCCGGGATCAGGAACTGCTCGACCCATGCGGTGAAGCTCTCGCCGTTGATCGGTCCGTCGAGCACACAAGGGGCGACGATGCCGTTGTGGCGCAGTCCGGCGATAAACGTCAGCGTCTTCCAGTGCCCGTGCGGCACGTTGTCGATCAGCGCCTCGCCCTTCGTGCACCAGCCGTGGGTGCGAGTCATGTTGGTTTTGGCCCAGGTCTCGTCGATGAAGACCATGCGCCTGGGGTCTATCCGGCGCTGGACCCAGCGCCAGCGGGTGCGACGGCGGACAACGTCGGGTCGGTCCTGCTCCTTGGCGAAGATCGTCTTTTTTTAAATGTCTTGCCGCAGCGTTTGAGGAACCGCCACAGCGTATCGCAACACACCACCACGCCCCGCTCCTCGCGCAGCTGCGCCAGCAACTCGTGCAGCGTCAGGTCCTTCTTCTGCGCGATCCGCGCCACCAGCCAGTCACGCTCAGCTTCCAGCAGGGGGCGCAGGTGGCCGCCTACCTTGCCCGGTTGGGTCGATCCCCGCTCCCGCCATGCCTGCGCCCAGCGAACACCCGTCGCTGCGCTCACCTCCAGCATCCGCGCCGCAGCCCGCGCCGACATCCCTCGATCAAGCGCCCGGCAAAATCGAACCCGCAAATCTTGCGACAATGGCCTCATCCGTGCTGGCCTCCACTCCAGTGGTCAGCTTGAATCACAGATCAGCGCGATGGGGAAGCCCCAACGATTCATTCAACTACGGAAAGACTCTAGTGGCCCTTCCAAATGACGTGAATGTATGGCCGGAATCGACAACCCAATTCAGGTCATTGAACGGCGGCAATGTTGGCGAAAGGAGTCGTGTTTACGAACGGTGTAACTGTCATCGAGTCGACTGTGCCCTGTTCGCTTGCGGCCCTAATGCCCGTTGAGCGCGGGACAGCCAAGTCGGAACATATAGGAAACAAGTCCTTGCGCCAATGCCTTGCCGACGGCTATTGTAGGGTGCCGAATCCTGATGACGACTCGCTCCTGACCGGCCCCGATATTCGATGCAAGGATGATGTTCATGGTGTGGAGGGGCGCGCGCAACGCCGAGATCGAAAAGCTTCATAGCGAAGGCGTGAGCTATGCCGCACTCGCTCGCCAGTTCGAATTGTCGCCGTCGCGCGTGCAACAGATCATTGCCAACACGAGGCGCATGCGCAAAAGGCTGCAAGTCCGTTTGGACGCGCCGCTGCGACACACGACATGAGCGCATTGTTCACACCTGCTGACGGCAAGCCGCGCTGCCTCTGGTGCGCGGCGTCCCCCGATTACATTGCTTATCATGACCACGAGTGGGGCTATCCGGTCGATGATGATCGGCGGCTCTTCGAGAAGCTCAGCCTCGAAGGCTTCCAGTCCGGCCTGTCCTGGCGCACCATCCTTACCAAACGCGAGAATTTCCGCGCCGCCTTTGCGGGCTTCGACTTCGACCGGATCGTCACCTTCAGCGATGCCGATGTCGAGCGGCTGCTGCAGGACGCTGGGATCGTGCGCCATCGCGGCAAGATCGAGGCGGTCATCAACAATGCGCGACGGGCGCAGGAACTGGTCGGTGAAGCCGGTTCTCTAGCAGCCTATGTCTGGCACTTTGAACCGCAGGGAGACGACGTCCCCTATCTCGCCTCGACCTCGTCGGCCTCGGTGGGCATGTCGAAGGATCTGAAGAAGCGGGGGTGGACGTTCGTCGGCCCGACGACAGTCCATGCCTTCATGCAGGCGATGGGCCTCATCAACGATCATGCTGAAGGCTGCGTCACCCGCGCGAAAGTGGAGCAGGTGCGGACCAGATTCCGTCGGCCTGGCTGATCTACATCGGCATCGGGGCATTGCCTGACGCGACAATACGATTCCATATGGCAGCGCTGCATAACGCAGAGCGGCCCGGAATTCGGCTCCACGTTAGGGAAGCGAGGCGTCATAGCATCCCGCTCGATCCGTGGCGGCCCTATGCTGCGGCGGGCACGAACGGTGCCATGAGCAGGGGTGTCATAGGCATCGGCATCGATGAAGGGGCAGCGCACCTCCGGTGTCGGACTTCACCGGCAAGCGGTGGCCAGAACAGATGGACTCTCCGGCTGCTGGAGACCGACCCCTCTTTGTCGCCTGCATGCGAT
>JBFXGQ010000511.1:0-3700 GCA_050177915.1 Pseudodonghicola sp.
CATCGTGGCAGGGTTGCACAATCTCCAGGGCCTGATTGGCATTGCCGCCATACTGCTGTTGGCATGGGGCATATCGGAAGACAGGCGCTCGCGTCCGGGCTGGCGCTGGGTCGGAGGAGCGCTGGTCATGCAGCTTGTCATCGCCCTGGTCGTGACCCGGATTCCGTTTGTCTGGACAGTGGTGGGATTTGCGAACCAGGCCGTGTCGGCGGTCGAGACGGCGACGCTTGCGGGTTCGAGCTATATGTTCGGCTATACCGGCGGCGCGCCGATCCCGTTCGTCATGAAGCCGGGCGTCGAACCGCCGTTGATTATCGCCTTCCAGATACTGCCGCTGATCATCGTCTTCTCGGCGATCTCGGCCGTGCTCTGGCACTGGGGGGTTCTGCCTGCCGTGGTTCGCGGCCTGTCCTGGGTGCTGCGACGCACGCTTGGCGTCAGCGGTGTCGTGGGCCTGGGTGGCGGAGCGACGATCTTTCTCGGCGTGGTCGAATCCCCGCTGGTGCTGCGCGCCTGGTTCGACCGGATGAGCCGTTCGGAGTTGTTCATGATCATGGTGCTGATCATGGCGACCATATCGGGCGCGATCCTCGTCCTTTATGCGACGACGCTGTCGAAGACAGTGCCCAATGCGGTCGGCCACATGATCGTCGCCTCGCTGATCTCGCTCCCGGCAGCAGTGCTTGTCGCACGATTGATGATTCCGGGCGACCGCACCGCCGACACGGAGGATGCCGAAGCCGATCTCGAGTATGAAAGCAGCATGGACGCCCTCATCCGCGGCACGATGGAAGGCGTCACGCTGGTTCTTGCCGTGATCGGCATCATTGTCGTCGTCTTCGCACTGGTGAATCTTGCCGATCAGGCTCTGGCCCTTGTGCCTCCGGTAGATGGCGCGCCGCTCACTCTGAGGCGCGTCTTCGGGTGGATCTTTTCGCCCGCAATGTGGGCCATCGGCGTGCCATGGGACCAGGCGCCGACGGCGGGGAGCCTGATGGGCACCAAGGCGATCCTCAATGAATATGTCGCCTATCTCGATCTTGCCGCCTTGCCTGCGGGAACGCTCGATTCGCGCAGCCTGTTGATCGTCACCTATGCCCTGTGCGGTGTCGCCAACCTCGCCAGCGTGGGGCTCATTGTCTCCACGATTTCCACGCTCTCGCCGAAACGGCGGAGCGAAGTCGCCGGGCTCGGCATGAAGAGTTGGCTTGCCGGCAACATGGTGTCGATGATGACGGGCGCCATGATTGGCCTTGTCACCTGGGGCTAGGGAGAGCGGGATATGTTCGATGCACGGTTACGCCCACTGATCGATCCGCCCCTTAACGCCGCCGGCCGCATCCTGGCCCGATGGGGTATCGGCGCTGATGCCGTGACGCTCGTGGGTATCGTCCCAGGCCTGGCAGCGGGTTTCGCGATTGCCGAGGGGCATTTCCTGGCAGGCCTTGCCCTGATCGGGGTCAATCGGCTGTTTGACGGTCTCGACGGGGCCATCGCCCGCGCGACCCGTCAAAGCGACTTCGGCGGCTATCTCGATACGCTGGCCGACTATGTTTTCTACGTCGCTGTTCCGGTCGGCTTCGGTCTGGCCGGGTCCGCCAATACCGTCCCTGCCATGCTGCTCGTGGCCAGCTTCACGCTGACTTGCGCCAGTTTCCTCGCCTTTGCCACGCTGGCCGCAAAGCGCGGTCTCGAAACCACGGTGCATGGAGCCAAGAGCTTCTTCTACAACACCGGCCTTGCCGAGGGAACCGAGACGATCGTCGCCTTTGTCCTCATGTGCCTGTTGCCGGGGCAATTCCCGTTCATCGCCTCCGTTTTCGCGGCGCTGTGCCTTGCCACCGTTATTCAGCGCAGCATAGCCGCGCGCGGTCTGTTCGGTGCTGCGAAGCGCGAAAAATAGTTCAGTTTGAAGGGAGAGATTGGATGCGTGTATTTCCGTCGATCGAGGGCGAGCCGGGCCTCGACAAGGTGTTTCGCCGTTTTCCGCACACTGTGACGCCGCTCCTGGAATATCATGACCGGCTGCTGCGCGATCCGTCTCCGCTGACGGTTGCCGAGCGCGAATTGATCGCCGCCTATGTGTCGGGGCTCAATTCCTGCACATACTGCCATGGTGCCCATGTCGTGGCGGCAAGGGCCTTCGGAATCGATCCCGAACTGTTCGACGGCCTCATGAGCGATCTCGATTCGAGCGCGATCGACGACAAACTGAAACCGATCCTCGCTTATGTCGGAAAGCTGACGAGAACCCCCAGCATGATGACCGAGGCCGATGCACGGAAGGTCTATGATGCAGGCTGGGATGAGCAGGCGCTGTTCGATGCAGTGAGCGTCTGCGCCTTGTTCAATTTCATGAACCGCATCGTCGAAGGCTCGGGCATCAAGGCAAACCCGCTCGAAGCCGATCAGGCGGAGCTGGACGCCCGCATGGCCCGGATGGGCGGGGCGACCGACGATCCCTATCGCGGCGAACGTAGCTATACCCGGCTTGCAACGCTCTGGGGTATTGCGGAAACGGACTGATGTTACGCGGTGCCAAGGCTTTCGATTTTGGCATCGAGATCGATCGGACAGTTTGCCAACACGTCGTTGCCCGCCTCGCAGGCAGAGAGGCCATGCTCGCTGGCGATTTCAGCGAGCCTTGAATCTCGCTGGCCAAGGAGGTTCGCAAGCTCTTCCCGGTAGAGCGCGACCATCGCCGTCAGGAAGCGGTTGACCAGCGGATCCTCGGGCGTGTTGTCGACATCGTATTGACCGAGATGGGCAATCACCGTCTCTGCCGGATAGAGGAATTCGTCGGTCACCCAGCGGTTGGTTGCAAACCATGATATCGGGATACCACTCCGGTCGATCGACAAGCCCGCAATATGCGCCACATGAGCTTGTGCATCTTCGCCTTCGGCCGGAATGGCGAGCGGCGTGGCGGCGGGATCGATCTGGCTGCGATGAAGGAAGAGATGAAAATGTCCATGTTCCGCCGGGTCGCGCTCCCCCGGTGCGTGGACATGATAATACCAGCGCGAACGGGTCCGGCTGTCACGGGCATCATCGTCCGGATAATGGTCCCAAAAATGCGCGCCTTCATCGGGCAGCACTCTAAGCATCAGCGGCCTACCCTCACGAGCCATCGCTGTAATTGTCTCGACGACGATTTGCGCTGCTTCGATTGGGCTCATTTCCAATCCATACTCATAAGGTGTGGCCGACGGCAGGTCCACTCGCCCACCGCCGGCCACTTTATGCAAAACCCTAAGGGGGATTCAGGGTTTCGCTGCGCAAGGCTTCGCCGCACAGCCCTTGGGGGCACAGGGCTTGGCGCCGCAGCCTTTCGGAGCGCAGGGCTTCGCACTACACGGCTTTGCGGCGCAGCCCTTCGGTGCGCACGGCTTTGCCGAGCACCCGGAGGCCGCGCAGGGCGCCGCATTGCAGGGTTTCGCTGCACAGCCGGCGCCAGCCTGATCGGCCATTGCTGCCCCCGCTGGTTCATTGGCTGAGTTGCCGGGTTCCGCCGAACAGGCGGTGGTGGCCATCGTCAGGCCACCCATCACGGCGAGCATGGACGCAAGTGTCTTCTTCTTCATGGGATCAGACCCCCTATTTTACTGCGGACGCGCAGGACCGTCGCTTCGCCATGGCGCGTCCTGATAGCCGGCGAAGAGGCCTGGCCGGACGGCCCGGCCAGAACGTCGAGGGGGTA
>JBFXGQ010000512.1:0-3694 GCA_050177915.1 Pseudodonghicola sp.
CGCAACGCGGGGGTGGGGCCTCTCCGGTCGGGCTACGCCCTCCCTCCGAGACCCCACCCCCGCGTTCTCATCCTGATTGACGCTGGATTCTCACCTTGTTTGTCGCGCGGCAACTGCAGCATTACAGCCAGTGGAAGACGGTCGTCGGGCCGGATGGCGCGGGCTCCGAGGACGACGCGGCCCGGACCCTGGGCAAGACAAGCCTGTCCGAACAGGAACGCCTTGTCGCGGGCATGCTGCGCCCGGCGCATCTGCTGGATATCCTGCGGCACTACCTGCTGTTCATGAACGTGGGCGGCCAGACCATCAAGACCGTCTGCCGGTATCAGCAGTACCGCGCCGTGAACCGCGCACTGGACCGGCTGCGCACCGGCAAAACCCGGATCCAGGACGGCGAGTATGACCGCCGTGGCGGCATCGTCTGGCACACGCAGGGTTCCGGCAAGAGCCTGACCATGGTGTTCATGATCCGCAAGATGCGGACCGATCTGGCCCTGCGCAAGTTCAAGGTGATCATGGTCACCGACCGGCGCGACCTGCAGCGGCAGCTCTCCGAGACCGCGACCCTGTCCGGTGACGTGGTGGAGCTGGCAACCAATGCCGGATCGCTGAAGCGGCTGGCCCGGCGCAAGGGGCCGGGGCTGGTCTTTGCCACCATCCAGAAATACCGCACCGATGAGGAGGCAGCCCAGGTCACCAAGGGGCCGGCCTTCGAGGTTCTGAACGAGGATGAGACCATCCTTGTGGTGGTCGACGAGGCCCATCGGACCCAGGCGGGAGATCTGCACGCGAACCTTCTGGCAGCGTTGCCGAACTGTGCCCGGATCGGCTTTACCGGCACGCCGATCATCATGGGCGAGAAGAAGCGCACCGCCCAGATCTTCGGCGACTTCATCGACAAGTACACGATCAAGGAAGCCGAAGCGGATGGCGCCACGGTGCCGGTGCTCTACGAGGGCCGGACCGCCGAAGGCGCGGTGAAGGATGGCGCAACGCTGGACGAGTTGTTCGAGGACATGTTCCGAGACCGGACCGAGGAAGAGCTAGAGGCGATCCGCAAGAAATATGCGACCAAGGGCAATATCCTGGAGGCGCCGGCGCTAATCGCCGAGAAGGCGCGCGACATGCTGCGGCATTACGTGACCAACTTGCTGCCGAACGGGTACAAGGCCCAGGTGGTGGCCTATAGCCGTACGGCCGTGGTCCGGTACCACGCCGCGTTCCTAGCAGCCCGCGATGAGCTCGTGGCCGAGGCGGCCGCGCTTTCCGACCAGGACAAGGCGATGGATGACGAGGTGCTTTGCACCAAACCCTCGAAGATGCAGTCGCTGGTCCAGGCATGGCGGTATTGCGACACCTTGGAGAAGATCGAGTTCTCGGCGATCATGTCCGGCGGCAACAATGATGACGCCTCGTGGAAGCAATGGACGGAAGCGTCGGCTCAGGAGACGCGGATCAAGCGCTTCAAGAAACCGTTGTTCCACAAGGACCCGACGAAAGCGGATGCGCTGGCTTTTCTGATCGTCAAGTCGATGCTGTTGACTGGGTTCGACGCGCCCATCGAGGGGGTGATGTACCTCGACCGATCGATGAGGGAAGCCGAGCTCTTGCAGGCGATCGCCCGGGTCAACCGGACAGGGTTTGGAAAGACCTGCGGCATCGTCGTCGACTATTTCGGTGTCGCGCATCATTTGAAGGCTGCCCTCGCCGCCTATTCCGATGAGGATATTGATGGCGCCCTGGTCAGCCTGAACGACCAGATCCCCGTGCTGCGGGACCGGCATATCCGTGTGGTCGATATCTTCCGCCGTGCTGGACTGGATGACCTGTCTGATGACGAGGGATGCCTTGACGTCCTTTCGACAGAAAAGGCCCGCGCCGAGTTCACGGTAAAGCTCAAGGACTTCCTGAAATCCCTGGAGATCATCCTGCCCCGCCCGGAAGGCCTGCCATTCGTCAAGGATGCCAAGCACCTGGCCTACATTCACGCCCGCGCGCGCAACCGGTACCATGATCTCATGGTCATTGGTTCGGACGTGGGGGCCAAGGTTCGCAAGCTGATCGACGACCATGTGATTTCCCTTGGCATCGACCCGAAGATCCCACCAGTCCAACTGACAGATGCGGAATTCGAAACCCACATCGGTCGGGCCTCCGGCAGCCGGGCCAAGGCCTCGGAGATGGAACACGCAATCCGGTCGCACATTCGCAAGAACCTTGAAACCGATCCGGTCCGCTTCAAAAAAATGTCGGAAAGGTTGAACCAGATCCTCGACGGGGTCGGACAGCAATGGGATCAGATCATCGAGCAGCTCCAGGCGATTGTCGATGAACTTCGCTCTGACGTACAGCCTGCCGACGAAAACGCACCCGACATCCCCGAAGTCTATCTGCCCTTTCTACGAACCGTGCTCGAGGCATGTGCAGCCGACGGCGCAACACCTCAGGAAGAGTTGCGCGCCATCCATCAGATGACCCGTGACGTTGTGGATCGCATCATTGAAGAAATCTGTGCGAACAGGTCGATCTGGAGCAGCTTTAAAATGGCCGATCAGGAAAACCTGCGATCCGAGATATTCGAGATCATCCTCGACAGGCAACTGAAAGGCTTCAGCGTAACCGATGCGGAGGCGCTGGCGGGTCAGCTCATGCAGCAGGCAAAGGCCAACGACGACAAACTGAGAGCCGCCTGATGCCGACCCTGCCCCTCTCTCCGATCAGGACCGGCGGAAAACCCGCCCGACCGAGCGGTCATCGTCTCGAGGTCGATGGCTTGTCGTTCGAGGTCCATCGGAGCGACCAGCGGAAAACGATGCAGATAACCGTCGAACGATCAGGCGCGCTCTCAATCGTCGCGCCCTCGACCGTGCCCGAGCAACATCTGATCGACTTCGTGGAAGAAAAGCTCCTCTGGATCCATACCAAGATCGAAGAAAAGGCAAGCCTGCAGAAGAAAGCTCCGGTCAAGGAGTTCGTCGATGGCGAGGGCTTCCTGTATCTCGGGAAGAGCTATCGGTTGCGACTGGTGGACAAGCAGCTCATTGACCTCTCCCTGAAAAACGGTCGCTTCTGCCTTCGGCAGAGCGCCATTCATCGAGGCCGCGCGGTCTTCGTTTCCTGGTACGCGCGACGCGCCCAGAATTGGTTTGAAAAACAGGTGGCCGAACACGCAAACCGGATGGACGTCGCCGTCAAGGAGGTGGCTGTCCAGGATCTGGGTTTTCGATGGGGATCCTTCGGGGCCGATGGACGTGTCTCATTCCATTGGAAGGCGATCCTGCTGCCTCCCCGTATCGCGCAATATGTCGTCATCCATGAGCTCGCACATGCGCTTCACCCAGATCACTCTGCAAGGTTCTGGATGAAGGTCGAACAACATCTTCCGGATTGGCGATGGCGCAAGACATGGCTGGCAGAGAACGGCATCCAGGTGGAAGGGTTATGAACGCTCCCGGCTACGTTGCTCCTATTCATGAAAATTCGCCGCGCCGTGCTCTTCTGCCCTCATCCCCACGGGTCGAATTCTAAAAGTATTCGCGGGCTACACTTGGCATAGAAGGGTGGGAAGCAGATGGGGTGGATGGCTCCCGCTCCCGGCGTCGCAATGCGCCATACTGCAGGTGTCAGAATCTGCAACTGAGAGGAGCCACCCCATGCAAGTTACCACTGTCGGCCTAGACCTGGCCAAGAACAT
>JBFXGQ010000513.1:0-3690 GCA_050177915.1 Pseudodonghicola sp.
CGCCAGCAGACCCAGCCGCGCATAGCTGCGCATCAGCACCGAGATCCCCTCGCTCCGGCGCAGCCAGCGCGGCCCGAAGGCCGCCGCCGCGATCAGCGAGGCCAGCCAGTAGCCGCCGGTGACGCTGGCCAGCCGCGCCGGGTCGGCCGGCGCCGGGTCGGCCATCAGAAAGGCGGCGAAGCCCAGAAAGGTGACGATCGCCGGCGCATAGCCCAGCCGCGCCGGCAACCGCAGCCACGGCCGCAGCCCCAGCAGGCGCAACAGCGCCAGCGGCCCGCCCCACGGGTTGATCCAGCGCCAGAGGTCGAACAGCAGCCCCTGCGCCGCCACCACGCCGATCCACCAGACCGTCCAGATCGCCAGCGTCATCGGGTTTTCCGCCGGATCGCGCGGCCCGCTCCAGCCGGACCGGATCAGCGCCAGCAGCAGCAGCGCCGACAGCGTGCTGGTCACCAGCGGCGCCCGCGACCGCGGCAGGCGGAGCAGCTTCAGCGGCGCGAAGATCGCCTCGGTCACCCGCGCGGGTAGCACCGCCATCAGCACCACGGTCAACGCCACCGCCGCCGCCCCCGAGGCGATGTAGAAATCGGTCGGCAGCAGCAGCACCAGCCCCTGTTCCGAGGCATGGGCATGCGCCGCCCCCACCGCGCCGAACAGCATCGGCACGGCCAGAATCGGTATGGCCAGAATCGGCGCCCGCAACGCCGCCCGTCTGAGGTCAGAACCCGTCATGGCGCGATGTTATCCGGCGCCACCGCGAAAAGTCACCCGCCCTTTTGCGCCCCGGTTTCGCGCCCGAATTACCGGCCCGATTTGCCAACGGTCCGGACAATCGCCGCGCCGCACCCGCCGCTGCGGTCCCCCAGCCCCTCGCCGGCGTTGACAGCGGCCCGCGCTTGCGCTGATCATTTGTACACCAACAAACTTGGTGGAGCGGGCATGGCGGACAGGAACTCGGGCGCGGTGGTCGGCGTCGATGTGGGCGGCACCTTTACCGATCTGGTCGAGCTCGACCCCGGCACCGGCCGGGTGCGGCTGGCCAAGGTCGCCAGCACGCTGGACAATCAGGCCCATGGGGTGCTGGACGCGCTGACCGCGGCGGGCTGCGATCTGGCCGCGCTCGACCTGATCGTGCATGGCACCACCACCACCACCAACGCGGTGCTGGAACGCAAGCTGTCGAAGACCGGGCTGATCACCACGGCGGGCTTCCGCGACGTGCTGGAACTGGGCCGCCGCACCCGGCCGCAGGCCTATGGGATGAAGGGCCATTTCACCCCGCTGATCCCGCGCAACCTGCGGCTTGAGGTGGCGGAGCGGATGGATGCCACAGGCGCCGTGCTGGTGCCGCTCGACGAAGACGCCCTGCGCGCCGCCGGCCAGCAGCTGATCGACGCCGGCTGCGAGGCGCTGGTGATCCACTTCCTGCACGCCTATGCCAACCCCGCCCATGAACTGCGTGCCGCCGAGATCCTGCGTGCGATCTGGCCCAACGGTCACATCACCATGGGCCATGCGCTGCTGTCGGAAAGCCGCGAGTTCGAACGCGGGGTGACGGCGGCGGTCAACGCCTCGGTCCAGCCGCTGCTCGACCGCTATATCCGCCGACTCACCGACCACCTGGCCACAGGCGGCTACGCGGGAGAGGTGCTGGTGATGAACGGCAACGGCGGCATGGTCTCCGCCTCCCGCGTGGCGCTGGAGGCCGCCAAGACGGTGATGTCCGGCCCGGCCTCGGGGGTGATGGCGGCGGCCTATACCGGGCGGCGGTCGGGGCATGGCAACCTGATCACCTATGACATGGGCGGCACCTCGACCGACGTGGCGCTGATCCGCGGCGCCGAACCCACGGTGTCGAACGAGATCGAGATCGAATATGCCATGCCGATCCATGTCCCGATGGTCGATGTGCGCACGGTGGGCGCCGGCGGTGGCTCCATCGCGCGGGTGAACCCGGCCGGGCTCTTGGAGGTCGGACCGGAAAGCGCCGGCGCCCGGCCGGGGCCGATCTGCTATGGCCGCGGCGGCGACAGGCCGACAATCTCGGATGCCAACCTGCTGCTGGGCCGACTGGACCCCGCCGGGCTGAACGCGGTGGAGGGCGGCATTTCCATCGACCATGTACGCGACATCTTCGCCCGCGATCTGGGCGCGCCGCTGGGGCTCGATGCCACCGGCGCCGCCGCCGCGGTAATCCGCGTCGCCAATACCAAGATGGCCGGCGCCATCCGCATGGTTTCGGTCTCGCTCGGCGCCGATCCGCGCGATTTCGCCCTCTTCGCCTTCGGCGGCGCCGGGCCGCTGCATGCCACGGCGCTGGCGCGGGAGCTGTCGATCCCCCGCGTTCTGGTCCCCGCCCGCCCCGGCATCACCAACGCGCTCGGCTGCGTGGTGGCCGACCTGCGGCATGATTTCGTGACCACCGTCAACACGCCGCTCGACACGCTGGACC
Organism: Pseudodonghicola sp.; assembly: GCA_050177915.1. GTDB lineage: Bacteria > Pseudomonadota > Alphaproteobacteria > Rhodobacterales > Rhodobacteraceae > Pseudodonghicola. The sequence continues at coordinate 2,453 of JBFXGQ010000513.1, forward strand.
CCGCCCATCTGCACCAGGTCTTCGCCGCCCAGACGGCGGAGGGCGAGGCGCTGATCGGCAAGGAGAATGTCGAGATCCGGGCGATCCGCCGGCTCTACAGCGTCGATATGCAATTCCAGGGCCAGACCCATCTGCTGCGCGTCCCGCTGGACCGCCCGGATGTCGGGTCCGAGACGCTGCGGGAGCTGTTCGAGGCCGCCTATTACAAACGCTTCCGCGTGGCGCTGGACGATATCCGCGCCAATGTGGTGAACGCCAATTGCTCGGTCATCGGGGCGCGGGCCGAGCTGGACCTGTCGTCGCTGATCGACCCGGCCGAACGCAAGGCGACGCTGGATCAGGCCGTGATGTCGCGCCGCCCGGTGTGGTTCGCCGACGCGGGCGCCGGCGGCGGCTGGCACGACACGCCAGTCTATTGGCGCGACCACCTGCCCGAGGGGTTCGAGATCATCGGCCCCGCCATCGTCCAGCAGATGGACACCACCCTGCTGATCGAACCCGGCGACCGCGCCACCGGCGACGCCGACGGCAATATCATCGTGGAAATCGGAGGTGCGGCATGAGCCTCGATCCCGTCACCCTCTCGGTCATCCAGGCCGGGCTGCAACAGGTCTGCGACGAGATGGATCTGAGTTTCTCGCGCGCCGCCTTCTCGCCGGTGATCGCCGAGGCCAACGACCGCTCCGACGGGATCTATGGCGCCGAGGACGGCGCGCTGATCGCGCAGGGCGCACAGGGGTTGCCGGTGTTCGTCGGCACCATGCAGGATTCGACGCGGCAGCTGATCGACCGCATCCGCCGCGGCGTCACGCCCGCGCCGTCGCCCGGCGATATCTACATCGTCAACGACCCCTATCTGGGCGGCACCCATCTGATGGACGTGCGCTTCGCCATGCCCTTCTACCGCAATGGCGCGCTCTATTGCTGGCTGTCGAATACCGGCCATTGGCCCGATACCGGCGGGTCGGTGCCCGGCGGCTTCTCCGCCTCCGCCACCGCGGTGGAGCAGGAGGGGCTGCGGCTGCCGCCGGTTCGGCTGTTCAAGCAGGGCGAGCTGGATCAGGAGATCTATGCGATCATCTGCTCCAACATCCGTGTCGCCGACCAGCGTATCGGCGATGTGAAGGCGCAGGCCGCCGCCCTGCTGGTGGGCGAGGAGCGGCTGAACGAGTTGCTCGACCGCTACGGCGACGACACGGTGAGCGAGGCGATCGAGGAATTGCGCCGCCGCGCCGCCA
>JBFXGQ010000514.1:0-3687 GCA_050177915.1 Pseudodonghicola sp.
GTGAACGGAACAGTGACCTGATCGAAGCTTTTTCCACCGACGCTTCCTCCGGCAGCATGGTGATGCCATAGCGTTGGGCAATGATCTCGGCCTCGGCGCGACGGTTGCGGGCGGTCAGGAAGGCGGGGGATTCCGGCAGGTATCTGATCATCAGCGGCACCAAAATGAACCCAAGAATTGCGCCGGCGAAGAACATCGAAGGCCAACTGAATTGCTTGAGCAGCACAAGCGCCATGAAAGCCGTCGCAACGGCACCGACGTGATAGCCGGTCATCAATGTTGTTGCCGCTGTTCCAGCCTTACCGCGCGAGAACTCCGTTACCATGGCGATGGCGGTCGGCAGGCAACCGCCAAGCCCAAAGCCGGCAAGAAAGCGATAGATCCCCAGATCGACATGGCTTTGTGCCAGACCGCAGGCCAAGGTCATGATTGAAAAGATCAATACCGTGAAGATCATCGCCTTGCGACGGCCCAGCCAGTCCGTCGCCACGCCGATCGACAATGCACCAAGCGTCATGCCGACAAGGCTGATGGTTGATACAAAAGTGGCCTCGGCCGGGGTCATCCATGGCTCGGCCCCGCCAGTCAGCGTTGGGATCAACGCCCCAAGCACCACCAGGTCAAAGCCGTCCAAAACAACCGCGACCCAGCAAAGCATCAAGACGATTAAGGCGGATGCGGGCCGGGTCGGCGCGGAATCCGCATTGGTGGATATGGTCGACAAAAGTGTCTCCTCCTTTTTGTGCCGGCGACCTCAGGCATCCTCCCCGAATGCTCTGTCGTCCGGACAGGGTTCCGCGTCGCGCCACCCTGCTGGCTCTCCCAAGGTCTAATTATCATGTTGTCCGTTGCTGACTGGGGTCAGCGGGCCGTTACAGTGCCGCCTGCAACATGTGCAGATAGTCCGCAGCAGTCGGCTGGCGCGGATTGGTCAGCGTCAGATGATCGGCCAGCGCCTTTTCGGCGATCGCAGGCAGGATATCCGCCTTCACGCCCATCTCTCCCAATGTCGTCGGCAGGCCAAGCGATCGCACGAGGCTGCTGATCCAGTCGGGCAGGGCGATGTAGTCGGGAACCTCGGCCGCCTGCCGGATCCGCGCCTGTGCCTGCCGGGCCGCCTCGGCATTGAAGCGCGTGATATGCGGCAGCAGGACACCGATCAATCGGCCATGATGCAGATGAAGCTCTCCGAGCGGGGTGCCCATCGCATGCGCGCCGCCCAGGCCTTTTTGCAGGCACATTCCGCCTTCCAGCGCCGCCATCATCATTTCCCAGCGTGCCTGACGATTGCCTCCGTCCTGCACTGCCACCGGCAGCCATTTCGCGGCGCGCGCCACGCAGTCAAGGGCAATTGCTTCGGCCGGAGGGTTGACCGAAAGGCTCATCGTGGCCTCGACCCCGTGGCTGAAGGCGTCAATGCCCGTCGCGGCGGTCAAGGCAGAAGGCAAGGTCAGCGTCAATTCTGGATCGCAGATCACTGTATCGGCGATCATGTTCAGGTTCACTGCCACCATTTTCGAGCCGTCCAGCAGCGACATGACGCAGGCGCGCCCAATCTCGGCCCCCGTTCCCGCCGCCGTCGGAATGGCAATCTGAGGCGCGACCTTGCCGATCCCGGCAGAGCCGCCGGTCTTGACGTTGTAATCAGCCAACTTGCCGCCATGCGTGGCCAGCAGCGCAACCGCCTTGGACAGGTCGATTGCAGAGCCTCCGCCCAGGGCGATCACTCCGTCGCACCCTTTGTCCTGCCAGATATCGAGGCATTCAAGCAGGCTCTGTTCGGTCGGATTCTCGGTCGTGCGGTCATAGACCAGCACATCGCAGGGCTTCGCCGCGTCCAGCACCCGATTCAGGATGCCTGCCCCGGCGACCCCTTTGTCGGTGATCAGGAGTGGACGCCTCAGCCCAAGACGGGCGATCTCCTCGGATAGCAGCGCGACCGCACCGAAATCGAACTGAATACGGGACAAATACTGGATCAAGGCCATCAGACGCCCGCCTCCAGATAGATGTGCTTGGTTTCCATAAAATCGTTCATCGCCTCGATCCCGTGCAGTCGGCCAATGCCACTGCTGCGATAGCCGCCGGTCTCGACCTCGGCCATCAGCCGGTTGTGGCAGTTCAGCCAGACCGTGCCGAATTTCAGCTTGCGACTGACCCGCATCGAGCGGTTGAGATCGTGGGTATAGACGCTTGCGGCAAGGCCAAACCGCGTTGCATTGGCGCGTCTGATCGCTTCGGCTTCATCCACGAAGCGTTCGAGCGTAATGACAGGGGCGAAAAGCTCGTCCTGGATGATCCAGCTCTTGACATCGCGCACCTCGAAGATCGAGGGGCTGACGAAATGGCCCGATGACAGGGACCCACCCGGCGCCGCGCCCCTCAGGACGGTGTGATCGGCATCCTTGGCGGCACGTTCGATGATATCCAGAACCCGCCGCTGGTTCGCCACGTCGATCAAGGGGCCAAGCTGCACGTCCGGGCCCATCGGATCGCCGATGACGGCCCCGGAAAATGCTTTCACAAGCCGGTCCCGGACAGCATCATAAATCTGATCCGCCACCAGCACCCGGCTGATGGTGGTGCACATCTGGCCATTCAGCACCAGGGACGAGCGGGTGATTTCGTTGATGGCGCTGTCCAGATCGGCATCCTCGAAGACTATCGCGGGGGCCTTGCCCCCCAATTCCAGCGAGACATGTTTGATCGTGCGCGCCGCATTGGCCATGATGACCGCGCCGGTCTGCGTAGAGCCCGTAAACGAGATCACGTCGATTTCGTCATGGGTCGAAAAGACCTCGCCAACCTCGATCCCGTTTTCGTTCACCGAGTTGACCACCCCTGCCGGCAAGGACAGTGTCTCGGCAAAACATTGCATGACCATTGCATGGGTCAGCGGCGTCTGTGGCGCGGGCTTGATCACAACCGTGCAGCCCGCAGCCAGCGCCGGCGCGACTGAACGGACCAGCAAGGTCACCGGCGCGTTCCAGGGCACGATGACAGAGACGACACCGGCGGCCTCGCGGGTCATCAGAGAAAGGTTCCCGGGCGCGCTTTCAAAGGTGCGCCCGAACAGGTTGCGCGCGACACCGGCGTAATAGCGGGCCTCACCGAAACCGGCCGCCACCTCGCCCTGCGCCTGCGCGAGGATCTTGCCGCTTTCACGGCATAGCAGCTCGGCCAGTTCGTCCTTGCGCGCCTCCATCCGGTCGGCGAACTCAAGCAGGGCCGCCGCACGCATCCGGGGACTGCTGGCCCAGGCATGGCTCTCGAAGGTGTCGCGCGCGGCGATGACAGCCTTGCTCGCAAGTTCGATTGAACCATTCGGCGCCCGGCCCAGTATTTCGCCCGTCGCCGGATTCAGGCTGTCGGTCCAGCCGTTCGGCGCATCGGACAGCCACTGACCGTTGATATAGTGGTGCCCATCCCTGAAGCCCATCGGCCTTCCTCCCGCCTTGATTTCGCGTTTTCGTTTACTCTGCCCCTCCACTCTACGGCAAAATCTTTTACGTTTACGAAGATGAAAGAAAATGTTACATCTCTGTGGATGGAGCTGAGACAGTTAAGATACTTTCTGACCGCCGCAAAGCTGGGAAACCTGTCCGCAGCCGCTGACAAGCTGAATGTGACCCATCCGGCGCTTGGCCAGCAGATCAAGAAACTGGAAGAAGAACTTTCGACCAGGGT
>JBFXGQ010000515.1:0-3680 GCA_050177915.1 Pseudodonghicola sp.
GCGGCTCTCGGCCGGGGCCGGGGCGACGCTGGCGCTGTTCGCGCAGCCCTTCGTGATGATGGAGGCGGCGCGGCTGCACCAGAAGATGCGGCTGAGCCTGCATCCCCATGCGGTGGTCGTGCTGGCCGACGGTTTCTGCCTGCGCGGCGGCACCGCCGACCCGGGGCTGGACTGGCGGTCGGAGCTGGAGGTGCGCCAGGAGGACGGCACGCCGCTGCTGCGCGACGCGCAGGCGGTGACCGGGGCGGAGCTGGCGCGACTGGCGCAGGTGCATGACACCGCCCGCGCCTTCGGCGCCGTGACCCTGCTGGCGCCGCGCCCGACGCTGGAGGGGCTGCGGCAGGATCTGCCCGATGGCGCCTTCGACGGCGGCGACGCCTATGGCGCGGTCGGCCCGCTGCGCCGCGACGCCGGGCTGGCCCTGCGGCTGGCCTGCCGCGACGGCGGCGCGCTGACCCGGGCGATGGCCGAGCTCCAGGCGCGGATCGAGCGGCGGTTGTTCGGGTGACAGAGAGGTCCTGACAGGCGCGACAGAGGGCAGCGCCTGCCATTCCGCGTCCGACCCGGAACGCCCCTCTGAACAACGCCCCTGCGCGGAACAAGGCCGCAGGCCGCCTCTCGGGCATTGCTTGCAATGCCCTGTCGGCAGGCGATTGCATTGCAAGCAATCGCCGAGAGACGCGCAAGCGCCGGACCGTCCCCGCGGTCTGGCGCTTGGCTGACGTAAGCGCGTCGATCAGATGTCTTCCGGACTTGGCAGGGATAAAGCGTGCCGATCAGCGGTCGCAGCGCCAGCCCACGGTCCGGCGCTTGCGCGGCTCGGTCCGTGGGCCGGCGGCCTCACCCCGCCTGCGCCAGCGGCTTGGCCTCCGCCGCCAGGGCCTCGACCAGCGCCTCGGTATCGGCGAGCTCGGCGAACAGGGTGCCCATGTTGCACAGCGTCGCCTGATGCTCCGCATCGGTCAGCGTGGCATTGGCGTCGGTCACATAGATCACGTCATAGCCGTACTGCATCGCGTCCCGCGCGGTGGATTCGCAGCAGCAGTTCGACAGCGTGCCGGTGATGATCACCGTCTCGATGCCGTTTTCCTCCAGCCAGGCAGGAAACTCGCAGGTGCCCGGCGTGAAGGCGCTGTAGCGGGTCTTGTCGACCACGTAATCCTCCGCCGCGACCTCCAGCCCGGCCCAGAGCCCGTGATCCGGCGCGCCCTTGGCAAAAACCTCCTTCTGCGCCGCCGACCGCGCCGGGTCGAGGAAGCGGTCGAAGAAGGCGCCCCAGGCCTTGGGCTCGTCGGCGTCGTAGGTGTAGCGGGTATAGGAGACCTTGCCGCCGGCGGCGCGCAGGGCGCCGCTCAGCCTGTTCACGTTGTCGACGATGGCGCGCGCCATCGGCACCTCGATCAGCGAGCCCTCGCGCATGAAGCCGTCCTGCAGGTCGATCACCACCAGCGCGGTGGTGGCGGGATCGAGCCCCTTGGCCAGATGGGTCTGGCCGCCGCGGGTGGTGCCCATGCGTGCGGCGATGATCTCGGGGATATCGGTTGCGTGCATTGTCTCTCTCCGGGTCACTTGAAGGGGCTGAGGTCGGGACGTTTGGTGTGCCAGTCGGTGACCGACTGGAAGGCATGGCCGGCGCGCAGCAGCAGCCCCTCGCTCAGCGCCTTGCCCATCAGCTGAAAGCCGATCGGCGCGCCGCGGCTGTCGAAACCACCCGGCATGGTCAGCGTCGGGAATCCGGTCAGGTCGGCCGGCGCGGTGAACTTCAGCAGATCGCCCAGATCGGCGTTTCCGCCATCGTCCGAAGGCGCGCCGAGCGCATTGTCCAGATCCGGCAGTGGCGCCGCGGTGACCGGCAGCAGCAGGGCATCCACCGCCTCCATCGCCCGCGACAGCGCGCCGTTGTAGACCAGCCGCCACTGCATCGCCTCGCCGACCTCGAAGCCGGTGACCGCCTGCCCCATCGCCAGCAGCCCGTCCAGATAGGGGCCGTATTCCGCCTTGCGGGCCGGATAGGTGGCCTTATGCGCCAGCGCCACCTCGATAGCGCAGAGCGCGGTCCAATGCGCCGTGGTCTCCGGCGGGAAGGGCAGCGTGATCGGCACGATCTCGGCCCCCAGCGCCTGATAGGCGGCGATGGCGCCGCGCATCACCTGCGCCGTCTCGCCGGCGACGCCATCGACGATCATCGCCGCATCGACGCCGATGCGCAGCCCGCGGATCGGCGCCGAGAGACCGGCCAGATAATCCGGCACCGGCGCGTCCAGCGTGGTGGGATCGGCGGGATCGGCCCCGGCCAGCACCTGCATCAGCGCGGCGCAATCGGCCGCGGTGCGGGCCATCGGGCCGACGTGGTCGAGACTGTCGGCCAGGGCGAAGACGCCGTGCCGGCTGACCCGCCCCCAGGTGCCCTTGAGCCCGGTGATGCCGCAGGCCGAGGACGGGAAGCGGATCGAGCCGCCGGTGTCTGAGCCGAGCGAGCCGAAGCACAGCCCCGCCGCCGTCGCCACCCCCGAGCCGGAGGAGGAGGCGCCGGCCCAGGCCCTGGCATACCAGGGGTTGACCGGCGTCGGCATCTCGGGGTGATGGCCGGAATAGGCGCCCTCGGTCATCGCCAGCTTGCCCAGCATCACCGCGCCGGCCTGCTCCAGCCGTGCCACCACCGTGCTGTCGCGCCCGGTCTCGTTGCCCTTGTAGATCGCCATGCCGCCGGTGGTCGGGGCAAAGCTGGTCTCGCACAGATCCTTGACCGCCACCGGCACCCCGTGCAGCGGCCCGCGATAGAGCCCCGCCTTCAGCTCGGCCTGCGCCTGTTCGGCACGCGCCAGCGCGCGGTCGGCGGTGACGGTGATATAGGCGTTCAGCTTCGGCTCAACGGCGGCCATCCGGGCCAGCACGGCCTCGGTCACCCCGACCGGGCCGAAGACGCCGGCCTTGATGCCGGCGCTGACCTCGGTCAGGCTGAGGTCGCAGATCTCGCGGTCCGCCAGGGCCGCCTCGGTCACATCTTTCATCTCTCTTACTCCCGCTGCACTCGATCAGTTACTAGCTTTTTTAACTATTGCGTTTTCTAATATACAAACGGAAACCACCACAAATCCCGCCTTCTGCGGTCCAACTGGCGCAAAAACAGGCAAACCGGCCCGGGAAAGCCACCCGGAGCCCGGTCGCGGCGCCTTGAGTCGCCTGCGCGATTGAAATGAGACAGCGCCCACGTAGGATCGTGATTTATGAAAATCGGACTGATGCTCTCCCATTCCGGGCCGACCGGGCTCTGGACGCCGTCCTCCGAGGGCAGCGCGATCGTCGCCGTTGAGGAGATCAACGCGGCCGGCGGGGTCTTGGGCACCGAGCTTTCGCTGATCACCGTCGACGCCGGCAGCACCCCGCAGGAGGCTTTCGCCGCCTCGCGCCGGCTGACCTTCGACCATAATGTCGACGCTATCGTCGGACTGCAAGCCAGCTACATGCGCCCGGCGGTGCGCGACGGCGCCTGCGGCCTCGCCCCCTATATCTACACCCCGCAATACGAGGGCGGCTTCACCGGCCCGGGCACCGCGGCGCTGGGGATCACCGATTGGGAGGTGCTGGCGCCGGGCATCGGCTGGCTGGCCGAGGCCAAGCGGGCGCAGCGGTTCTTCTTCCTCGGCAACGATTACATCTGGCCGAAGATCGCCTTCGGC
>JBFXGQ010000516.1:0-3672 GCA_050177915.1 Pseudodonghicola sp.
GTAACGATGACGATGACCACGATCTTGGGAAACAGGCCGTAGCCGAACCAGATCACCATCAGCGGGGCGATCACGATGATCGGAATGGTCTGCGACACCACCAGGATCGGATAGACGAAATTGCGCACCACCGGGAAGAAGTCCGAGATCACCGCAAAGATCGAGGCGACGACGATGGTGACCGACAGGCCGATCAGCGTCTCCTGCAGGGTCGGGATGCTGTGTTCGAAAATCTGTGCCCTGAAGGTCCACAGCATGGTGAGAACCCGCAGCGGGCTGGGCAGGACATCCGGGCTGGTGCCGGTGATCACCACAATCGCCTGCCACGCCAAGAGGACGAAGGCGAGGCTGAGGACCATGGGAAGAAGACGCTTTGGGGACATGTGAAACAGTCTCTCGAAGGCAGGAGCCCGCGCCGCGGCGCGGGTCCCCGATGTCTGGCGACGGAGAATGGCTTACTGCGGCAGGTAGTCGTTGGTCACCGAACCGGAGACATCGAGCGGCGTCTTGATCTGGGCGCCGTCACGGTCCACCAGAAAGCCGCTCTCGACCCAGAAGTCGGCCCGCGCCTGCCAGACGCCGAGATCCATCGGACCGATTGCCCCGGCGCTGTCGGCGAGCGTCGCGTTGAAGGCGGCGATGGATTTCTTCAGGAACGCCACGTCGCTGGTCGAACCGGCCTCGATCAGCATCTGCGCCGTCGCGTCCGGATGGGCCAGTTCGTATTCGTAGCCCCTGACCAGCGCCGCCATCAGGGTCCGGGCAACCTCGGGATGCTCGGCCAGATAGGCCGAGTTCGCGGCCAGCAGCGTGCCGTACTGGTCCGGCACCCCATAGTCGGCATATTTGAAGTAGGAAATGTCATAGCCCTTCTCGGCCGCATTGACCGCGTCGCTGAAGGAGAAGAACAGCGCGGCATCCACCTTGCCGGCATAGAGCGCCTCATAGGCCGCGGTGCCCAGCACGACGTTGCTGAACGTCCCCTCGCCGCCATCCGCCACGATCAGGGCCTTCAGCAGGATCGGTTCCTTGCTGCTGCCGAAACCGCCGTAGGTCTTGCCGTCGAGATCGGCGGGACGCACGATGTCGCCGCCGGTCTTGTAGCCGATCAGCACCGGGTCATGCTGAACCACGGTGCCCAGCACCGTGATCGGGCGCTCGGCCGCGATGTTGATCAGCGCGTCGTCGGTCGAGGCGATGTAGGCGAAGTCGACATTGCCGGTGGCCAGCAGCGTCTCGGAGCGGGTCTGCGACGACCAGGGCACGACCTTGACCTCCAGCCCGGCCTCTTCGAAGTAGCCCAGCTGCTGGGCGGCGACCAGGCCGCCATGCCCCGCGCCCAGCGTGTAGTTGAGCGCGAGGCTCAGTTCGGTCTTCTCCTGCGCCTGCACGGTGGTCGCCAGGGCGACGACGGCGGCACAGCCGGCAAGGGCGAGTTTGAAAGCGTGTCGGCGGTTCAGCATCTTGGTCTCCATGTTGGGTCTTGCGGGCGGATTTGCGTGTCGCACGATGGACCTGACGGTTTCGGGACGGATCCGCCGGTGTTCTTCGGCGCGTCCGCGCCTGTGTCGTGCCACCGTGCGCACACGCCCGGGGATCTGCCGCCCGAACTTAGAGGCAGGTCCGCGTCCCGCGCCATGCCTGAGGTTTGCGCCGGATGCCGCAAATTTGGGAATTCTTGCGGCCGGCGGCCGTCACTGCTCTGATGCCGCGCAGACAAGGACAGATGCCGGAATGGAGAGCCCAATTTTTCAGCGGCCGGGCCGATGCGCGCGCGCGGCCCGCCGAGTTCTCTTCCCGATCCGGCGCCAAGGGCATAGTTTTGGGGGTTGCGGAAGGACGGCACGCCGCAGACCGGACCCCGAAGCGATGGCTGCGCCTTGCCGTTTTGCAGGTGGACACCCGAATGCGTGAGCTCGACTTTCTGAACCAGGATCTGGCGTTCAATTTCACCGCAGCCAGCAGCGCGGGCTATCGGTCCACCAGTTCTTTCCACGAACCGCGCGTCGAGGTTTCCATCATCTTCGACGGCGGGCTCGATTTGATCGTGGACGGCAAGCACCGGTCGGTCAGGGCGCCCTGCGTCAGCATGCAGGCCTATGAAACCGATCTGGTCGTCGCCACCGAGGGGCGTGGCCTGACACGGACGGCGTGGTGTCACTTCCGCGCCGACAGGCTGTCGACGTCGGACTGGGACATTCTCCGCGGACTGCCGAGCGCGATGCCGATTCCCGGGATGATGCCCAGCCTGTTCAACGGCGCCCTGTCGCTGCAGGAGCACGACGATACGCCCGACCCTGCCGGCGACCTGACCTCTATCGTGCGGAATTCGATCGGCCGCAGCATCCTTGCGGAATACTGCCGCTGTGCCATCGCCCGGTCGTCCCATGCGATCGTTCCCCGCAGCGTGAGGGCCGCCAAGCAGGCCATCGACGCCGCCTCCGGGGAAGAGCTGAACCTTGCCCAGCTGGCCGAGATCGCCGGCGTGAACCGAAGCTACCTTGTCGGGCTGTTCAAGAAATATGTCGGGCAGACGCCGATCCAGTACCTTTGGGCGAAACGGGTCGAGCAAGGTCTGCATCTGCTCAAGACCACGTCACTGTCGATCGAGGACATCGCGCAGCACTGCGGCTTCAAGAGCAGTTCGCATTTCTCCCGCAGCATCAAGGAGGCGACAGGCAGCCCGCCCAGCAAGTTGCGCATTTGAGGGGGGGGGGGCGAGACCCGCGCCGCGCGCCTCCCCCTAATCGCCCTTCATGCACCCGGGACGGGACAGGCGCGCCTGCGCCTGCGCCGCCAGCCTCAGCCCATCCGTTCCGAGGCGTAGGAGCCCGGGCTGGCCGGGAACACCACGGTCTTGTTGCCGTTCAGGAACACCCGGCGGTGGATATGGGCATGGATGGCGCGGGCCAGCACCTGGCTTTCCACGTCGCGGCCGAGCGAGACGTAATCCTCGGGCGATTGCGCATGGGTGACGCGGATGATGTCCTGCTCGATGATCGGGCCTTCGTCGAGATCGGCCGTCACGTAATGCGAGGTCGCCCCGATCAGCTTCACCCCGCGCTCGTAGGCCTGCTTGTAAGGGTTGGCGCCCTTGAAGCTGGGCAGGAAGGAATGGTGGATGTTGATGATGCGGCCGGACATCTTCTGGCACATCTCATCCGACAGGATCTGCATGTAGCGCGCCAGCACGATCAGCTCGGCGCCGGTCTCCTCGACCACATCCATGATGCGGCGCTCGGCCTCGGGCTTGTTCTCCCTGGTGACCTTGATGCAGTGGAACGGGATGTCGTGGTTCACGACGACCTTCTGATACTCCATGTGGTTGGAGATCACCGCCACGATGTCGATCGGCAGCGCGCCGATGCGCCAGCGATAGAGCAGGTCGTTCAGGCAATGGCCGAAGCGCGACACCATGATGACGACCTTCATCTTCACGCTTTCGTCGTGGAAGGCATAGTCCATGCCGAAGGCCGTCGCGGTGGCGGCAAAGCCCGTCTCCAGCGCCTCCAGATCGGCGCCCTTCTCCGAGGCGAAGCTGACCCGCATGAAGAAATTGCCGGTCTCCACATCGTCGAATTGCGAGCTGTCGGTGATGTTGCAGCCCTGATCGGCCAGATAGTTGGCGATGGCGGCCACGATCCCCCGCGTCGATCGGCAGGTCACGGTCAG
>JBFXGQ010000517.1:0-3668 GCA_050177915.1 Pseudodonghicola sp.
TGGCAGAGACCCCGGTGCCCTTCGAGATCGCCGAGCCCACCGCGCCGGTGATCGGCTTTCTGCAGGACGGCGGCCCGGTGGTCTGGACCATTGCCGCGCTCTCGGTGGTGACGCTGGCCATCATCCTGTGGAAGATCTGGCGGCTGGCGCTGGCCGGGGCCTGGCGCAAGGGGCAGGCGCGTCGCGCCGTCGCCGCCTATGAGGCCGGCGACCGGGCCGAGACCGACCGCTGTCTGGCCCGCCGCGGCGGCGCCCGGATGACCGTGGTGCGCGCCGCCATCGCCGCCCGCGCCGCCAGGCCCGACGCGCTGGCGCGCGAGGAGACCCTGCGCGTCGCCCGCAACCAGCTGGCCGAGGCCGCCACCGGCCTGCGCGCGCTGGAGCTGATCGCCACCATCGCGCCGCTCTTGGGTCTGCTGGGCACCGTGCTGGGCATGATCGCGGCGTTTCAGGCGCTGCAGGACAGCGGCGCCCGCGCCGATCCCGGCCAGCTCGCCGGCGGCATCTGGGAGGCGCTGCTGACCACCGCCGCCGGCATGGCGGTGGCGATCCCGGCCTCGGCCGCGCTGACCTGGTTCGAGGCGGTGATCGACCGCATGCGCCGCGATATCGAGGATGCGGTGACAAGGATCTTCGTCGCGGACGCCGGTGCCGAGACTGCCGCGATGGCGAAGGCGGCGGAATAGCCATGGACGGGCTGGCCCCCGCGCGCAAACGCCGGCGTCCCAGCCTGACGCCGATGATCGACGTGGTGTTCCTGTTGCTGGTCTTCTTCATGCTGGCCTCGCGCTTCGGTGTCGACCAGATCCTGCCGCTGGTGACCGGCGGCGGTGCGGGCGCCTATTCCGGGCCGCCGCGTCTGGTCGATATCGCCCCTGGCGGCGTCGCGCCGAACGGCCGCGCCGTGGCGCCCGAGACGCTGGCGCAGGCGCTGGTGCCGCTGATGACCGCGCCGGGCGACACCATCATCCTGCGGCCGCGCGACGGTGCCACGCTGCAGCAGGTTGTTGCCGTCGCCGACCGGCTGCGCGCCGCTGGATTCGGCGCGCTGGTGCTGGTGGACTAGCCGATGCAGCTGCCCGCCCCCGAGCCCGTGCGCAACCGCGAATCCGTGGTGCCGATGATCAATGTGGTGTTCCTGCTGCTGATCTTCTTCCTGATGACCTCGCAGATCGCGCCGCCCGACCCGGTCGAGGTGACGCCGCCCCTGTCCGAGGCCGGCGCGCCGGTGGATCAGGGCGACCGGCTGTTCCTGAGCGCCGACGGCAGCCTGCGCTATGGCGGGCTGAGCGGTGCCGCGGCGCTTGAGGCGCTGGCGGCACGCGGCCCGCAGGCGGCGCCGGTGATCCTGTCGGCCGATGCCGAGGTGCCGGCCGAGACGGTGGCGCAGCTGTTGCGCCAGCTGGCGGCGCTGGGGATCGGACAGGTGTCGCTCTCGGTGCGGCCGCAATGAGCGGGCTGGCGGAAAAGGCCGCCTTCGCCCTGCTGGCGATGGCGCTGCACGCGCTGGCCTTCGTCGCCTGGTCGCCGCCGGGGGCGCAGTCGCAGGGCGCCGGAGGCGACAGCCTGACCACCCTGCAGGGCGCCACCGCGCAGGTGGAGACCATGGTGGAACGCTGGACCGAGACCACCGCGCCGGCCCAGCCGGTGGAGATCGCCGCGCCGCAGCCGCTGGCGCCGGAGCCCGCCGCGCCCGATCTGCCCGCGGCCGACCGCGCGCCCGACACCGCCACGCCCGCCGCCCTGCCCGATCTGCCCGCCGCCCCCCTGGCTCCGGCCCGGCCGCAGCCGCCGCAGCCCCTGCCGCTGCCCGCCCCGGTGATCGCCGAGGCGCCGAGCCTGCCGCAGCCGCAGCCGGTCGAGACCGCGGCCGAGATCGCCGATCCGGCGCCCGAGGCACCGGCACAACCGCCGCGGCCGGCGGCGTCGCCGCTCACCCCGCCGCAGCCGCCGAAACCGCCCGAGGCCGCAGCGCCACCGCCCCCCCCGCCGCCCGAACCGCCGCGCCCCGCGCCGCGGGCCGAGACCGCGCGCCCGGCCTCTGCCGGGGCGCAGGCGCAGCGCGCATCGGGCTCCGGCGGCAGCACCCAGGCCGGCACTGCCGGGCAGGCGCAGGCCGCCACCCTCAGCCCGGGCGAGCGCAACAGCCTGATGGCAAGCTGGGGCGCCCAGATCCGCAACCGGATCGAACGGCTCCAGCGCGAGGTGCCGGCGCGCGGCCGCGTCATCGTCAACCTGCGGGTCGGCCGCGACGGCCGTCTGCTGGGGGTGGCGCTGCAACGCTCCTCGGGCAATGCCGATCTGGATGCGGCGGCGCTCAATGTCGTGCGCCGGGCCGGCCGCTTCCCACCGGCGCCGCGCCGGCTCGAGGCGCCCTCCTACCTCTTCACCATGCCGCTCAGGTTCCAGCGCTGAGCTATTCCGGATCCTCCGCCCCGGCGCGCAGCCGCTCGATCAGCGCCGGATCGAGGCTGAGCTGCCGGCGCACCTCCTCCAGCAGCGGGCCGTCCACCGGCGGCGGCGTCAGATCGACCCCCGCCGACAGCGTGTCGAGGATGGTGCGTATCGCCGTCACCCGGGCGTATTTCTTCTGATTGGCCGGGATCACATGCCAGGGCGCGCCGTCCCACGAGGTGCGCGCGAACATGTCGTTCACCGCCGCCTCGGTCGCCGCCCAGTGATCGCGGTTGCGAAAATCCTCATAGGTCAGCTTCCAGCGTTTCAGCGGGTTGCGCAGCCGCTCCTCGAACCGCAGCATCTGCACCTCGGGCGAGATGTGGAAGAACAGCTTGACCAGCCGGGTGCCATCGTCGATCAGCATCCGCTCACAGGCGGTGATCTCGTCATAGGCGGCGCGCCAGCGGTGTTCCGGCGTCAGCTGCTCGACCCGCTCGACCATCACCCGGCCGTACCACGACCGGTCGAAGGCCGAGATCGCGCCCGCCGGCGGCAACCGCTCCATGAAGCGCAGCAGGTAGTGGCGTTCCAGATAATAGTTGCGCGGCGGCCCGATCGGCCAGACCTTGAAGCTGCGCGGGTCCAGCGCCTGCGAGATGCGGCGGATCGCGCTGCCCTTGCCGGCGGCGTCCCAGCCCTCGAAGACGATCACCGCCTTCAGCCCCTGGGTCAGATAGGCCTGCTGCACCTGCGCCAGCTGCATCTGCAATTCGCGCAGCGTCGCCTCATAGGCCATCCGGCCGATCTTGAGCGACAGATCGACCCGGCCCAGATGCGGACTGTCTGCTGTCATCGGCTCAGCCCTCCAGCACCGCGATGTCGCGCCCGGCGGGGGTCGACAGGAACTCCGGCGCGCCGTCGCGGATGACGATATTCTCCTCATGCACCATGATCCGCCCGGAGCCGAGCTCGATCGCCGGCTCCAGCGTGATGACCATGCCCGGCGCCAGCACGGTGTCGTCCGCGGGCAGCAGCGACAGCCCCTCGGTCAGTTGCAGCCCCAGCCCGTGGCCCATCCGGCCGCCGCCCGGGGTGCCGTGGCGGGCCAGCACCCGGTGCAACGCCCGGAGCAGCCCGGCCGCGGTCTGGCCGGGGCGGGCCTGATCGGCGGCGATCTCCACCGCCTCGACCAGCGCGGCATGGGCGGCGCGCACCGTATCCGACGGCGCCCCGACCGAGAAATTGCGGTCGAAATCGCAGAAATAGCCGTC